>NZ_CP036132.1:90000-287500 GCF_018742245.1 Bacillus mycoides | reverse complement strand
CAATCATATTTGATATGGCTTCTAATTTATTTTCATGAACTGAGCTATTTGCAGCACTTTGAGCTTGTTGATTAATTCGCTCCATACCAGCTCGATAATCGATAGTAGCCTCACGATTTGCATTTTCAAAAAATGGTGCTGCTGCTTTCGTTGACAAAACTCCTAATAACGCACAAGCTGCAAAAGTAGTAATCAGTTGAATTCTTATACTCTTCCGCACACTCTTTACTAATTTCTCAATCAATTCTCTTGTTTTCCTTACATAAGTAAACGGATTAAATATCTTTTTCAATCTTATACCCCACTCCCCATACTGTTTTTATATATCTCGGCTTCCTTGGATTCTCCTCAATCTTTTCACGTACTTTCCGAATATGCACCATTACAGTATTATCAGACTGGAAAGATCTTTCGTTCCAAACCTTTTCATAAATTTGTTCAGCACTAAAGACCATATCTGGATTACGAGCTAGCAATTCTAAAATCGAAAATTCCCGTGGAGTTAACTTCACTTCTTCTCCCTCTACAATGACTTTATGAGTTGAGATGTTTATTATCATATCTCCAATTTCTAACTCGTCCTCATTTTGAATAGCAAAACCATTCATTTTCATATAACGACGTAGCTGAGATTTAATTCTTGCGATTAACTCTAACGGATTAAACGGTTTTGTTACGTAATCATCTGCACCTGTTGTTAATCCTAAAATTTTATCCATATCTTGCGTTTTTGCCGAAAGCATAATAATCGGCATTTCCTTCGCTTCCCTTACTTTCATACACATATGAATACCATCTACTTTCGGCATCATAATATCCAACACAACTAAATGCACTTCATTTTCTTCTAATATACGTAACCCTTCTTCTCCGTCCCCTGCCTGCAGCACTTTATATCCTTCGTTCTTTAAATAGATTGTAATAAGATTCCTAATTTCTTTTTCATCATCTACGACAAGTATTGTTTCCCCGGCCATACTATCTCCCCCATCAGTTTTTAATCCCTAACTTCTATTATAAGAAAACTTCTGAAGAAAAACGCTCGGAAATCCTTAAGATTTTCTGAAGACGCAAAAAAGGTCTAGACTCCCCTTAAGTCTAGACCTTTCAAAAAACCCTCTTATTTACGAACGTAGATGAAATATAGTACGAATAAAACTCCCATAACATACATAATTGGATGAATCTCTTTACGACGACCACTCACAACCATTGTAATTGGATAGAAGATAAACCCGATTGCAATTCCTGTTGCGATACTATACGTAAGTGGCATAGAGATGATTGTAAAGAATGCCGGTACTGCAATCTCGAATTTCTTCCAATCAATTTCTCCTAAAGATGAAACCATCAAGATTCCTACAATAATTAGAGCTGGTGCCGTTACAGCTGGTGTCACAACACTTAATAGTGGCGAGAAGAAAAGTGCCAGTAAGAAGAATCCTGCTGTTACAACTGCTGTAAATCCAGAACGCCCCCCTGCCGCTACCCCCGCAGACGATTCAATGTAAGACGTCGTAGTAGATGTACCTAGAATTGCACCAATTACAGTTGCAATCGCATCTGCAAATAATGCTTTTCCTGCACGTGGTAATTTATTGTTCTTCATTAATCCCGCTTGATTCGCAACCGCTACAAGCGTACCCGCTGTATCAAAGAAATCAATAAAGAAGAACGTGATAATAACAATCGCCATTTCAACAGTGAAAATATCTCCAAAGTGAGTTAATGCCACACCGAACGTTGGTTCTAGACTCGGTATTGCTCCCACTACAGCTTTCGGAGTATCAATTAATCCTGTTGCTACTCCTAAGATTGCCGTAAGAATCATGCCGTAGAAAACAGCACCATTTATTTTCTTAATCATGAAGATGATTGTAGTAACAACTCCGAAAATCGCCAGCAACGTTGTACCCTTCGTTAAATCCCCCAATCCAACAAGGACGGCATCATTTTTCACGATAATTCCGGCATTTTGGAATCCAAGGAAGGCAATGAATAATCCGATACCCGCCGCTACTGCAAACTTTAACTCTACTGGAATTGCATTAATGATTTTTTCACGAATACCTGAAGCAGTAAGAATAATAAAGATAATACCTGACATTAATGTTCCAGCAATCGCCGTTTGCCACGGAATTCCCATCGTTAACACCGCTGTATAAGCAAAGAACGCGTTTATTCCCATACCTGGCGCTAAAGCAATCGGATACTTCGCAAATATCCCCATAATTAACGAACCAATCGCCGCTGCTAATGCTGTAGCAACGAATACTGCACCTGGATCCATCCCTGTACCTGCTGGTAATCCTTTAACATTTCCAAGCGACAGCGTAGCAGGATTGACAAATAGTACGTAAGCCATAGATAGAAATGTCGTTAACCCTGCTATGAACTCTGTTTTATAATTTGTGCCGAGTTCATCAAACTGAAAATAGCGTTTCATCTTACGTTTCCCCCGTTATATGATTACTCGCCGTATTTCACCCTAGCCCTCTTTTATTTATAAAAATAAAAAAGGCTCCCATTGCATATACATGGAAGCGCTCTATAAACAAAGACAAGTTTCCCCTCATCTTTATACAAACGCCTCGTAGTCAAGCCATTTACGGTAGCTAGGTAGAAACTTTCGGGCCATATCCCCGATATTATACGACGGCATAATATTCACTTTTTGTTTGAATTACATACTCATATTAACTCACAATAGGGTGTGTGTCAATTTAAAAACGAACATTTTTACAAAGTTTTATATTTTCGTTCGTGTAATCACTTAAAAACAAAAAGATCCATCTATACATAAAATGATAGATGGATCTTTCATTATAATACTATTCCCACTCAATAGTTGCTGGTGGCTTGCTCGTTATATCATACACGATACGGTTAACGTGTTTTACTTCGTTTACGATACGTACAGAGATTTTCTCTAATACGTCCCAAGGGATACGTGCCCAGTCAGCTGTCATACCGTCGATAGATGTTACTGCACGGATACCTACTGTGTAATCGTAAGTACGCTCGTCACCCATAACGCCTACGCTACGCATACCAGGAAGCGCAGTGAAGTATTGCCAAACTTCGCGGTCTAATCCTGCTTTTATAATTTCTTCACGTAAAATTGCATCAGATTCACGAACGATTTCTAATTTCTCTTCTGTAATTTCACCTAATACACGAATACCAAGTCCTGGACCTGGGAACGGTTGACGCCATACGATTTCATCAGGAATTCCTAGTTCTGATCCTAATACACGTACTTCGTCTTTAAATAAAGTGTTTAAAGGCTCAATTAATTTGAACTGCATGTCTTCAGGAAGTCCACCAACATTATGGTGAGATTTAATTGTTTGTGCAGTTGCTGTACCACTTTCAACGATGTCTGTGTAAAGTGTACCTTGCGCTAGGAAGTCCATTCCTTGTAATTTAGAAGCTTCATCATCAAATACGTAAATGAATTCATTACCGATGATTTTACGTTTTTGCTCTGGATCTTCTACACCTTTTAACTTGTTCATGAAGCGCTCTTGTGCATCCACTTTAATAACGTTCATATGGAAGCCTTCGCTAAATGTTTTCATAACACCTTCTGCTTCATCTTTACGAAGTAAACCGTGGTCCACGAAAATACATGTTAATTGGTCACCAATCGCCTTATGAATTAATACTGCTACAACAGAAGAGTCTACACCGCCGCTAAGTGCGCATAATACTTTTTTGTCTCCAACAGTTTCACGGATCTTCTCTAATTCTACTTCGATAAAGTTCTCCATGTTCCATCCTTCAGAACAACCACATACGCCGAATACGAAGTTTTTAATTAAATCGTTACCGTGCTCAGAGTGACGTACTTCTGGGTGGAATTGTACACCGTATAAGTTTTCCGCTTCATTGCTCATACCAGCAATTGGACAAGACTCACTTGTTGCATCTACTACGAATCCTTCAGGTAAACCAGTTACTAAGTCACCATGACTCATCCATACAACTTGCTCTTCTGGAAGGCTCGCATATAATTTTGATTCGTTCTCTACTTTAAGAACAGCTTTTCCATACTCACGGTGGTTGGCACGTTCTACTTTACCACCGAAGTATTGCGTCATAAGCTGCATACCGTAACAGATACCGAAAATCGGTAATCCTAGTTCAAAGATTTTTTCATCACAATGTAATGCACCTTCACCGTATACACTATTTGGTCCACCAGAGAAAATAATCCCTTTTGGATTCATTGCTTTAATTTCTTCTGCAGTAATTGTATGCGGATGAAGTTCACTGTATACACCGAACTCACGAATTCGACGTGCTATTAACTGATTGTACTGACTCCCAAAATCTAAAACGATAATTGTATCATGCTGCTTCTTCAAAATAATCACCCCAACGTTAGTTCTCGTATATAAATATTTTCACCAATTTAGCAAAAAGAATTACCAATATAATAAAAAAAGCCAGTCCTCCGCCTCTAGTCTCATAACAAAGAAAAGGCAGGGGTCTGGCTTTATAAAGAAAGATAGTCTCCGCTCTTTATAAATATAAGACACACTGCCTTCATAGTCAGGTTGTTTACGGTAACCCGGTAGAGACTCTCAAACCATATCATTGAGGATATATGAAGGATCGTTTTATATTATCTTCCTAGATTCTAACAATGAAGTATGAGTATGGTCAAGAGAGAAAGCGACAAAATTCTACAGAAATTAATTTCCTTTTCTCAAAAACACAAAAAAACGGAATAATACCATTCTGTCCATATGGTTTTAAACTGCAATATATTTAACCTTAGTAGAAACGAATAGCATCAAATCAACAATTTACTTGTATTAAGTGTAGGGCCTTTAACCTTGATTTAATGTGATCCATTATATTTCATCAGAAAAATATTAGCATATGGTTAGCAAGCGATGATATATGATTAGATTTATAACTCTTACCCCAAAAAGCGATGCACATTCTATACACATCGCCTTTTACAAGTGATCACACAACCCACATGCGTTGAAATAACAGTATATACAGGAACGGTTCATTTGCTATACATTGCCATATCGGATTTAACAAGGCCAGCATCCACAGAATGTCTTCAATTATTATTCAATAGATGTTTCTACAGAAAAGATGCTTATAACCACCTTTTCAAGCACCACCACAGCAAACGGATTGTTCAAATTTACCAAACCATCCTCCAATGCACTAAAATCACTACTATATCTACAGATAGAATCCCAGATATTTCTTAATAATTGACTATTTTTATTAGAATTCCTTTAAATCAATAAAATCCCCATCCAAACCATCTAAATCTAATTTATATATAAGTCCACTAATATGTTTAGGCAATTGTCCGTCTATAAAACTTTCTGGTACGATTTTTGGGAACCTTTCATCGATTTCATATTTCATTACTTCGAGCAGACGATATGATCTTTTACGAACTTCACTGCTAATTGGGTATTTTAATTTTTCAAGTGCACGTTCGATTTCCGATTCTTCTACGCCCAAGCCCAATAATTTTATAACTATATCTTGAATCGAAATACCGTATACAGCAGGCTCAAAACGATAAAACAACAAATATTTTGCCTTTAATTGATACTGACTATTAATTGTAATTTGCGAACCATAACGTGCTACCGTCGATTTTACTTCATATCCGCCATCCTCGCTATCGAAATCTACAGAGCCACCAAATGGGCCTATCCAAGAAATTTCTTTCCCTTGTTTTAACAAGTAATAGTAACTAAGCATTTCAGCAAGTACACTATACGTTGCCTTTTCGATATTCGCATTTCCCATAAGTTCTTTCATAGCATGCCACCATGAAATTGGATTTTCTTGAATTTCTTGATACGATTCCGCATCCAGTACCTTCTCTAAAAAACCAGTACAAACAATCGCAAAATCATTGTATAACTTCGGATGATCAGATACGAGCATTAATAAATGGTGCTCTTCACCATCAAGTACATATTCTTTTGTATAATAAGAAATGCTGGCGAACTGCTCATTTACATGTTTATCTGCCGGAATTTCAATAGCAATACCTTGCATATCACCAATTTTCACAATCCAATAATACTGCTCTTTTAATGTAATGGAACGTTTTGCAGATGTTCGAAAATAAGCGAAGCCTTCTCTAATTTTTTGTATTATTTCCATACACTCGACTCTTTTCTCCAATTTTGCTAAATGTCATTCAAAAAATACTTATACAAATCCATTACATATGTTTCTATGCCACCATCTACTAAACTAGGTTCAAGCATATTTAATCGCGCTGTGTTTAATTTCAATACCCGACGAAATAATTGAGGCACTTTGACTTTGCTACTAGAATGCACTTTATACTGGCGCATCATTTCACGTGTTAATCCCACACGATAACCGCCGCTACCTGAACGATCAAGTAGTTGCAGGATTTCATCTGCCGAATTCCCCTTTAATATTTCATATGTTTCTTCCTCTGTCCCTTGCCAAGAAAGATGAATATACCACCAAATACTCTTCAACCAAATACGTCGTGTCCCTTTATAAAAACGTTGATCATTCCCTCCAAAACGTTCGTATACTAAGTCAGGACATACTTCCAACGATAAATAACGCCATATCTCATCTTGAGCTGCTAGTCTCTCGTTAAAACCGTAATCTTCTTTTAGCATATGGTACAATATCAATCCCATATGTAAATCAAATGCATAAGAATTAATTTTCTTCGTTTTATCCATTAAAAATTCTTTCTTTTCGCTCATCATGATTTCACGTAGCTGATCAAAAGGTTCTTTGACTTGGCGTGGTGCACAGTTTTCCGGTTCAGCCTCAATTTGTTGAAACTTAAATTTCGCTTGTGCTTTTGTATAAATTACATCTTCCCACACTAAATTCCACCTGCCTTTACCCGTATTTCTAAATCTTTACGTAAAGACATCGAGAGTTTTTCTGGCGTATCGAAATCCCAATTTAACGTTGTTTTAAAATAATGCATGACTTGTCCGATAGAACCATCTTCGCAGTTTTTCCCATCCTGAATATCTTGCCAATCCGGACATGCCATCAAGTTTTGCAAAATAAGTTGCAATGCGCCTGCTAAAAATTCTACATATAACGCTTGATCAAGTTTCGTTTTCGGCTTTTGAATCGATGGGAATGCAATATGTGCTTTATTCAAATAAATCGCGATATATTCTTTATCAAACGGTTCAACTATCGGATCCGAATAGTTGAAATCTACATACCATAAAGGTTTATCTGGTTCATTGACAATCACAATAGGAAACGTTGAGCCAGAACCATCTAAAATAACTACCCATTCTACTAACTCACCTAAAATTGTACCTGTCAGTTGTGCTTGTCCCCGCATACTATTGCGACTCGCCTTTTTCAAATAAACAATAAGCGAAATATGTACTTCACCAAATAATTTATCCTTTTCGAAATAATACTCAATCGGGATAATCACATCATTCGATGTTGTATTCGTAATCGTCGCAAGCGGTATTACACCGCGCTGAGAAGATTGCTTTGACAACCATTGCAATGCAATCCCTAACTCTGCATCAGCATTGACCAATTGAGTAGAACTAAACAAACTAGATGGGCAACCTAATACTAAATTACCGGAGAGCCCTAAACCCTTTTCTACATAGTCCCAACTATCGTCATCATTACTTAACAACGTTTTATACTCATAGTCTGCAGTTTGATGGAGAGCTTGTTTTGTACCATCTTCATCTTTATAAAAAAATTGTATATTAGCTGATGCATCTAGCAGTTCTTCCATTGCCTCATCATAAATCCGATACATACTAACCTTATTAGCCATTTTCTACACTTCCTTCTGGCCTCATCAACATCTCCACTTGCACATGTGAATCTGTACATACGAAAGCTAAAATCCCCGTACAATCTACTGCTAGCTTGTTTTTTTCAATACGTATAGCATGTAACACTTTGTTCTCACTTTTTTGAGAATTAGATTTCCCAAATAAGCCGGTTGTATTCGGGAAAGAGATGCGTGTGATTTGCGCAGGGAATGGTGTCCCTACACTATCTGCCGCTTCCCAATCTTTTGCTGAAATCTTGCCGCCTTCAGAAGCAACAAAAAGCTCCAATGTAAAAGCAGCGACATTTTTCGATAGCTTCAATTGAAAGTGAACTTCTAAAGCACCTGTATCTAAATATTTTTGTGACATAATCGTAAAACTATTACCTCGACTACCTACTATATTAGTAGTTTTTTTTGCGCTACCAGCTCGATTACGACTCGACGCACGACGACCAAAGCCAGTCGGTGGCAATAACATCTTCCCGACATTACGTGCCAGTGTATTCATGAATTGTTTTTCTTTGACTTCTTCTTTATTTTCATAGGAGGCTTTAATTTTACGACGTACCTGTGATCGAATTTTCTCTACAATATCAAATGGTTTGCCTTTGATAATAATATCCGTCCACGATGTATGATCCGCCATTTCACTTTTACGTAAATACGCCTCTAAATCGATGACGTCATCCCCTGAATTCAGTAGCTTTGTATTGGAATTCGGCACAAAAATGGCGACTAAGTATTCATCCTTTTCCATTGCGCCAAGCCCCTTGCACCATTCGCCATCCGTTTCATAATTGACTACCATTCCTGGTCTTCTCGTATAAGCCATTAATGGTGCATTCTGCTCACCCATCGTATTTTTTTCATCTGTACATGTAAACGGACTTGGACCATTCACTGGTGCTAGCATATCTAACTCTTTCTTCGTGAACTTTTTATATGCTACACGCCCCGTATTATTTACTTTATTGTGTTCAAAATAATTACGAATTTGAATATCATTGATGAAATAACGTTTTGATTTACCATCGAGTGCGGCTGCATTGTACATCATTTGTAGCTCAAAGAATAATGGTAAAAAATCATCCTTTTCTAGTAGCTCCCCATTGATATGCCCATCTAAATATTTGCCATAAGCATATTTTTTATTTGCTAAACGTGGTGCATACCAACGTTGCATTGCCACACGAATATAATCTACTACATTCGATTCCCACGGTTTGTTTTCATTTGGATTGAATTCATGCTTGATAAGGAGTTGCTGTTCATCAATAAATGGAATAATAATTTTCGTTCCTGTACGCTCTCCCTCAAACGGCTCAATAGATAAGGAGTGTAAAATATCACGAATCATCGCCTCATCTGTAATTGGAATTGTATCATGACTATCGGATGCTACAAGTTGGCCCCACCAAGCAATTCCACTCGGCACTTTCCCTTCAGATTTTGGAATAATCGTATCTGGTAATTTCTCATTTTCTACTAACGTCGCAGCTAAACGATGCTCGTACTGACCATCGTCATTTAAAATATGTGAATAATAGATAACTAAACCAATGCCTACACGGAAATAGACAGTCTTCCCTAATCCCCAAGACCCTCCAGCACCCGGTGTTTCTTGTGCCATGCTAATCCCATAAATCAGTTTGAAAACATTGCCGTTTGGTGAATGTTTAAAGTCTAATGAACCCGTTAATCCGGTTGTATTGGCATCCTCAATATAAATCGCCTTTTGTGGCGATGCTCCAAACTTTTCGTTTAATCGATCTGCAATTCCATCAAAATGCCTAGCAAAGCTCGGGACATCGACATCCTTGATGCCAATATCCACAAATACAGAATCGTGCCCTTCTACACGAATGCCCGCATCTAAACTATTTTGCACAGCTTCACGTACAAGTAAATCTAGAATCGGTAAATCGTTATTTTGAATAAGTTTTAATAATGAGTTACCAGATTGGGACATTTTCCCGAACTCTGCAATCTCGATTTGCATTATCCTTCTCCTTCTTCCATCTCAGACTCACCCATTAGATTTTCAATACGAATCGACAATTTTGTCGCTAAATTTTTACCCGAACGATACCCTGGTACAAATAAACTTATACCAATTAAATCTTCAGAAGCATTTAAATCATAACGCTTACTCGCTTCTTTTATATTCGGACTTTGTTTCTTTGTAAACTTTGAATCTTTGTCGATACGATATAAAAGTAGCTGTGGTGTTAAACCGATACCAGCCTCTTTACGCATTTCATTAACCACACTTTTCTTCAGTTGCTTTTCATCAATTTCTTCTAATTGCTCTTCAATACGTGCACGCTCTTCTTTGCCGGCCGATGTCAACTTGTATTCATCTGGAATCGAATCATACATTGCTTTTGTCATATCTGCATATAAATCAGAAGGTGTTCGTAATACCCCAATATTGATTTTGTCACCCGCCGCCGTACCACGACGACTACGTGTAACAAGTCCTACACCACGACCACCGACTATCCATTGTTTATGTTTATCATCATCTAATTTACCACTACCTGATAACACGACATTCCAATTGGTAAAACCAGCTTCTTCTTTTTTCTTTTGATACCATTGATAGAACGATTCAATATTTGCAAACTCACTTGGATCACTGAATCTAAATTTGCGAAAGAAATCATCCATAATTTGTTGGAACGGTACATCTTCCCAGTAAATACCTCGACTATTGCGTGTTTCACTTGGTGTGCCTAGATGTTGTAAAAAGTGTTCTGTTACTTCAATATTGTGCTTCAATACCTCTGTATCATTATCGAAAATAATCGTTTGGCTTGATGTGCCAGAGAAGTCTAAATCGATTTCCTCAGCACTTTGCATACGATTTTTTGCTGTAATACGTAGCCATGTTAGTTTTGGCGAGTTTTTAATTTTTGGTCCATATTCGTTGGCATCCATACCTTCTAAAATATATGTTTCAATATCCTCACGCAGTTCTTCCTCAAGCGTCGCCATAAATCTAAACTTCGCCTCTGTATCCGTTGTTAGCCAAATACGCGGCAGCATTTCATAACCTCTACGGTAACCGAAGAAACGCCCCATTTGCAGTAATGTATCTGCTTGCGAAGTTGTACGTAAGAAATAAGTGCTCACTAAACCTTCTATTGTTAATCCCCGCGATAACGTACTACCACCAATAACAATAAATGCTGGTGCTGGTGCTGGATAATTCGGTGACTTAGGATCTGGATAAACTAAACGGACATACTCTAAATCTTCTGTAATCCCATTATTTGCACAGTTATCAATACATAAATGAAGACCGTCATGATATTCCATTCGTTTTGTATCTTCTAATACATTAATGTGAGAAGGATTATAGCGGATTAAACGTTTTAACTCTTCTTCGATTTTTTCAAATGGCGGATAATCTTTCACATCACCTTTATTTGGGTATACTTCAAACTCCATTTCAAAGTCTTCTTTTGTAAACTTTTTTTGTTCTTGTTCATATAACACACGGCATGCTTCAATGATTTTTACTTTCGATGTCCTACGAAAATAGTCGTTAATTAAATCCGCGAAAATTTGATGATGCATTTGCTTTTGACTAGTGTGTACAAGCATACTAATCGGCTTTTTATATTTGCGATAACGCATAATTGAAGTCGCTAATATAAACCAATGAAGTGCATCTTCAAATGATTGCGGCAAATAATCTTCCTCTTCTTTATGAACAGCATTGACTAAATCACGATCATTTGCTTTAATTTCACGTATCATTGGCAACCCTCGATAATATTCATTATTTTCTAAGCCGAAAATTTGTTTTGCACCAAAATATTCTTTTGCAGGATTTAATACTGCGACAAAATCACGTGGATATAAGGATTCTTCTGAAGCTTCATTTAAAAAGTTTGCATAAGGTGTAGCAGTGTAGCTAACGTAGTTCATACTGAACGGTTTCGAACTATCATTTGCTTGAATATTCACTAGCTCTACAATTGCTTTATTCAATGCTGTACGTTCTGCTTCTGAATCATTTACATCTTTTGTATTGATCCCACCTTGATCTGCTTCATCATCAATAATTAAAATGCGCATTTGTGAAAGCTTGTTGCCGTCTTCTTTTAACCAATGGATTAAATCATTTAAACGTGTTTTATTTTTTAAACATACATTTAAATAACGTTCACGTGACCCCTGATTTAATAGTAAGCTAGTTACCTTATGAGATGAACCTGGCTTTAATGACAGCTGACTTAAACGTTCCCAAGAAAGATTACCTGATATTTTAAGATCATCTATCAAACGGTCTTCTGTTTGTTTACGTAAATTTTCAATTGTTCCTGACAAAACAATGAATAAATTAAACTCCCAATCTGCAGCCATTGCCATTAATGCAGCCATACTCGCTGTTTTACCCGACTGTACGTGACCAATCGTTAATCCTTTTACAGGTTCGGACGTTTCTACGCGCAGTTTTCTTAAAATACTAATCGTTGTATTTTCTACGTCTTTTACAGATTCGGTTGTCCACCCTTGCTGGATCAGTTTGTTTTTATATAGCTGCCAGCTACTTGTCTCATTATTTGGAATCGTTAAATCATTATCTTGTCGGCGACTCAAAATACGATTATTGACAATTTTTTCTTCAATTGTCTGCATACGTTCTTCAGCTTCACGCAAAAATGTCACAATCCCTAGCCAAAGCATTGCATCTAAATCTTCAGGAATGATATCTTCTTCCTTTAATAATTCAAGTTTGTTTTGCAGTCCCTCTTCATCTTGTTTACCATAATATTTTATAAAACCCCAGTCACGTCCTCTATTACGTAACTTTTCGATTATAGCTCGATGTTCATCATATTTAGGTGAATAAAAATCAGTCATCATGCTTATCATCATTCCATACCTCGCTTTCTAACTAAAAAAACACTTCATTATTTCATACACAATATTAATCTTATATTGCATTTCAATATGGTAATAAATAGTTGAGAACCTTTATAAAATGAAGCTGCTATTCGCCCACATTTTATGCGCAAATCTCTTACTTTAATATTAATAACTTTACATGTAATCGCTTAATATTGTCCACCTGAACATATGTAAAAAAAATCTTCTAGCTAGAGCTTGTCATTCCACTCTCTAAAGGTTTTATTACAAATACCTTAATGAAAATCCAAGCAACTTCCTCTATCAAAGCGTTGTCATTGTTAGTACTGGCATAAGTGAAACTAGAAATAAAATACCCGAATCGTGGGATTACTCTTAGGTCGTGATAAACAAGAGTTCAGGTTAGCCGAACCAATACTATAAAGTCAGCTTACCATAACACGAGTCAAGGATGTTGCCACTGTTTATAGCACAGTATGGGAGCCTTAGAGAAGCGACGACAACTCCTTGCAGAAATCGGTCGGGTCGGGATTCTATTGATTACGATTATATAGGTGACTAGCGATACTTTATTAGATAAAATGGCAAAGTGCTTGCTTTTATAGAAATATCGTGTAAAAACAGCGGTAACTTAAGAATACGCTCAACACAACGAAGAAGTTGTATATGTTATTAACACCTAGCCTTTAGTGGCTAGGTGTTCTATGTTCTAAGCGTTATCGACTCGTAGCATACCGAAGTTATATGTTATAAAGGAATATTGCTCCAGTTATTCACTGTAATAACATACGAAGTCACCCCTACCTTTATTTACCTATTGAAATTTTATCATGAAATGGTTTTCTTTATCTAGTAGTCAGATACACTGCTGAAATATTTGATAAGGAGAATCATGATGAACAGCAATCCTATACTTACTAGAAGTGATAAGAAAATTCGCTATGCTACAAAGCAAAGACTAAAGAAAATATGAGTTTGAGATATAGTTATATGAAAAGCAAAGGATACAACAACTGATGAAACAGTCACTTGATCCTTCATTCCCTGGACAGCAAACCAAAACTGTAACAATATACATCAAACGAAATAAACAGAAAGCATTCATTCAATCTTGTTTACCGCTTTTTGACGAAAACGATGAACCTGCGATTAACAGTACTTAGGTATAAAGCAGTCACCTCATCATGTCCATGCTACATGATGAGGTGGCTTCAATGCGTAATGCAAGCCATTCAACCGGAGAATAAAGCGGTGCAAGTTTGGATGGAATACACCGTATCAGTAGGATGATTTCCAAGAAAGACATCGAGATATAAATTATTAAGAGGGACCCAATCAAATTTTCTTATCTAAAAAAGAGCGAAAAAATATTAATGAATTTGAAGAATAAGAAATCCCTAAATATATAGAAAAGGAGGAGTTAGCGTTACTGTTGCAAACGTCCACTCAAAAAGAATTAGATTTGGACCAATTAACCTTCCTAACGCTTTCCTACACAGAAATGTGCGTTAGTGAATTAGTCGCTCTTAAGGAACATATGGGTGAAGCTTATCTTGATGAGGGATTCATTTTGCCAAGCACGACAGATAGACTACCCTATTTTCATTAAGACTGTTGAAAGCCGAATGGCTCAATTACTGCAGTTATCTCGATCAAATCTAGTGTTGACCATATATATACATCTTTACTCATAGAAGCGAGAGGAGGCTTCTATGAGTAACCTAAAAATGTTTATCTGCGTGTAATCAAAGAAATGAAAAAAGAGGCTTCTCATTAATTTGATCAATTAATGAGAAGCCTCTAATCAGGCGAGAAATGCTAGCATTTCACTTTAACTATATTCAAACACCTTATATTTTAAGGGTTTTGAGGTCGTATTACATCATTCCGCCCATACCGCCCATGCCCATGCCGCCCATGTCAGGCATTCCAGCAGCACCAGCTGGTTCTGGCTTGTCAGCAACTACAGCTTCAGTTGTTAAGAACATAGCTGCAACAGATGCTGCGTTTTGAAGTGCAGAACGAGTTACTTTAGCTGGATCTACGATACCAGTTTCAAGCATGTTAACCCACTCGCCAGTAGCTGCGTTGAAACCAACGCCTACTTTTTCTCCTTTTAGACGCTCTACAACTACAGATCCTTCTAGACCAGCGTTGATTGCGATTTGACGAACTGGCTCTTCTAGTGCACGAAGTACGATGTTGATACCTGTTGCTTCGTCGCCTTCAGCTACGATAGAAGCTACTTTCGTGTATACGTTCATAAGTGAAGTACCACCACCTGCAACGATACCTTCTTCTACTGCTGCACGAGTTGAGTTAAGTGCATCTTCAATGCGAAGTTTGCGCTCTTTTAACTCAGTTTCAGTTGCTGCACCTACTTTAATTACTGCTACGCCGCCCGCGAGTTTCGCAAGACGCTCTTGTAATTTTTCACGATCGAATTCAGAAGTTGTTTCTTCTAATTGCGCACGGATTTGACCAATGCGAGCTTCGGTTTGTTGTTTATTTCCAATACCTTCAACTACAGTTGTGTTTTCTTTCGTTACAACAACTTTACCAGCGCGTCCTAAAGATTCAACTGTAGCAGATTTTAAGTCACGGCCTAATTCTTCAGTAATTACTTCGCCACCAGTTAAGATTGCGATATCTTCTAGCATTGCTTTACGACGGTCACCAAATCCAGGAGCTTTAACAGCTACTACATTGAATGTACCACGAAGTTTGTTCACTACTAATGTAGCTAACGCTTCGCCTTCTACATCTTCAGCAATGATAAGAAGTGGTTTACCTTGTTGTACCACTTGCTCTAATACTGGTAAGATTTCTTGAATGTTAGAAATCTTCTTGTCAGTGATTAAGATGTATGGGTTATCAAGCACTGCTTCCATTTTGTCAGAATCAGTAATCATGTAAGGAGATGCATATCCACGATCAAATTGCATACCTTCTACTACAGCTAATTCTGTTGTGAATCCTTTAGACTCTTCTAAAGTAATAACACCGTCGTTACCAACGCGCTCCATTGCTTCAGCGATTAATTGACCTACTTCTTCGTCAGCTGAAGAAATAGCAGCTACTTGTGCGATAGAAGATTTACCTTCGATTGGTTTAGAAATCGCTTTTAATTCTTCAATTGCAGCAGTAACAGCTTTTTCGATACCTTTACGAAGACCCATTGGGTTTGCACCAGCTGTTACGTTTTTAAGACCTTCACGAATCATAGCTTGCGCTAATACAGTTGCAGTTGTCGTTCCGTCACCAGCTACATCGTTTGTTTTGCTAGCAACTTCTGCCACTAATTTCGCACCCATGTTTTCGAATGCATCTTCTAATTCGATTTCTTTTGCGATTGTTACACCGTCATTTGTAATAAGTGGTGAACCGAATTTTTTCTCAAGTACAACGTTACGACCTTTTGGTCCAAGCGTTACTTTTACTGCGTTTGCAAGAGTGTCGACACCGCGAAGCATCGAACGACGTGCTTCTTCACTAAATTTAATATCTTTTGCCATAATAATTGACCCCCTTGGATTTTTAAAATGTATATAATTAACCGATAATTGCTAAAATGTCACTTTCACGTAAAATCAAGTAGTCTGTACCTTCGTATTTCACTTCAGTACCTGCATATTTTGAGAAGATGATAAGATCACCTGCTGCTACCTCTAAAGCAACACGCTCACCATTTTCAAGCACTCGGCCTGTACCTACTGCAATAACTTTACCCTCTTGTGGTTTTTCTTTTGCAGTTTCTGGTAATACAATACCACTTGCTGTTTTTTCTTCTGCTTGAACAAGTTCAATTACAACGCGATCACCTAATGGCTTTAGCATGAACAATAACCTCCTCATTTTGTTATGTAAATTTTATTTATTAGCACTCAAGTCACACGAGTGCTAACACACTTCTAATAATAAATAATCTCAATTTCTTTTGCAAGTAAAAAAATCATAATTTTTTCGCAAATTACTTTATGCACTTTCCTAGATAGGATTACTTCTTCTACTACCTTTACTATATGAATCGTTGTTCCCACTTCTTGTATGTTACAATGTGAAAGACACCCTAAGTTGTTTTCGCTAAACGTACAACTTTTTCCTGTCTCCTATTTTATTTTCAAATGCTAATTTACAAAAAAAACATAATTCAAATGAAAGTTTATATCGTAGGTAGCATATTTACATGTTATCCTACCTTATCTCATACACTAGCGTTAGAAAGGATGGTTAAACCATTTGAAAAAACAATATTGGTGGATTATCGTTACATACATTTTAATGCAGTTATCAGGCATTGCCGGGTTACCGCTTCTCCTGAAAACTGGACTATACGATAATAGGGGATTTACTAGAGAGGAAAAAATTCAGCTCATAACTGGTCATTGGGCTATCATTAGCTTTTTCATTGCATTATGCGTTGTACTTTGGTTACTCAGAACAGATATTCGTGACAGGCATTTAGATAAAATGCGCTCTACTGTTCCAGCTACAATTGGGTGGATTTTTATTGGTTTCTTCTTAGCACTGTTCTCACAAAGTATTGCCGGTATGATTGAAATGCGTTTATTAGGGATTGCACCGGGATCTGAAAATACAGCAAGACTTATGGACATCGCAAAAACGACACCTTGGTTCCTTATCGTCATATCTATAATAGGACCTATTTTGGAAGAAATCGTATTTAGAAAAATTTTATTCGGTACACTTTATAAGAAGTTTAACTTCTTTATTGCCGCTATCATTAGTTCACTTGTATTCGCGGCGATTCATTTTGATTTTACTCACTTATTGGTATACACTTCTATGGGGCTCGTATTCGCCTTTTTATACGTAAAAACGAAACGAATTATAGTTCCTATTGCAGCTCATGTTGCAATGAATACATTAGTTGCAGTTGCTCAAGTTGTAGTAAGTAATGAGCAAATTCAAGAAATGATTAAAGAAGCTGAAAAAATGCAAGGCTTTATCGGAGGATTTTTAGTATGAGAAACTCACCATTGTTCATGGCTGCATTGTACTTTCTTCTTGGATGTATCTTTACACGATTCGCCATTACGAACGTAACAGATACAATCTGGAATATGTGGACAATACTATTTGCAGTTATGGCAACAATTGATTTTAATTTGGCACTACGCCTTATCTTAGTTAAATTCACAAAGAAAAAACAATAATAAAACGCAGAGGTCATCTCCTCTGCGTTTTATTGTGGATAATTCTTCAAAAAGTAAACAAGCGTTTGTAACTCTACAGCTAAATCAATGTGATGAATTCTTATATTCTCTGACACATTTAAGCGTGCTGGTGTGAAATTTAAAATACCATGCACGTCCGTTTCTGCCAATCTATCTGCCACAGATTGCGCTACTGTAGCGGGTACCGTTAATATTGCCACTTGTATATCAGTTGATAAACGTTCTTCTAATTCATCCAAATGATATACAGGAATTCCACCGATTTCTGTTCCAACTTTCTCTTCACTAACATCAAACGCCATTTCAATTTTTGTATTATTGTTTTTCGTGAAATTATAATGTAAGAAAGCGGTCCCTAAATTACCTACTCCAATAAGTGCCACACGTGTTATATCATCTTGGTCGAGTGTTTCACGGAAAAATGATAATAAATAATTTACGTTATATCCATATCCTTTTTTCCCTAACGCTCCAAAATATGAAAAATCTCTTCGAATAGTTGCGGAATCAACCTTTACCGCTTCACTCAATTCGGCTGATGAAACACGTTGCTTACCAGAAAGAGATAAGTTTTGGATAAATCGATAGTATAGAGGCAATCGTTTGGCAGTGGCCTGTGGAATTTTTTGCTGATCCATATAACCTCTCCTCTCTTCCTATCTTTATTCATATACTTGAATCAAATACAAGAGTTTAGCACTCATGAATTTCCTTGTATAATAAAGAGAAGAAGTATTCTCTCTTTATTTTAAACTATACACTATTTTTAGTATGATTGAGAAATATAAACATGGCAAAGTTAAGAAATTATTTGAGGTGAAAACATTGATATTATTACAAGTGAATGGGCTTTCGAAATTATACGGTGCAGAAACGATTCTCGCAAACATAAAATTAGAAGTACAAGCAAAAGATCGTATCGCATTAGTCGGACGAAATGGAGCCGGAAAATCTACATTATTAAAAATAATAGCTGGCGAGTTATCTCATGATGGTGGTGAAATTATAAAACCGAAAGATGTCTCAATGGGGTATTTAGCTCAAAATACCGGATTAGAAACGTCTTTAACAATTTGGGATGAAATGTTAACCGTCTTTACACATCTACAGCAGATGGAGACAAAACTTCGAAGGCTAGAGCAAGAGATGGGAAAAGAAGAAAACTTTTCAAATGCGGCTATATACGACAAATTATTAGCTGATTATGACCAATTACAATTAGATTATAAAGATCAAGGCGGCTATCAGTATGAAGCGGATATACGCTCGATTTTAAGCGGTCTTGGCTTCCCAGTTGAAACGCATCAGACGACAATTTCTACATTAAGTGGTGGACAAAAGACTCGATTAGCTCTTGGGAAATTATTATTAACTAGACCAGACTTACTTATTTTAGACGAACCTACAAACCATTTGGACATTGAGACACTAACATGGCTTGAACAATATTTGCAAGGCTATCCTGGCGCGATTTTAATCGTTTCCCATGACCGTTATTTCTTAGATAAACTCGTTACACAAGTATACGAAATTTCTAATAAGGAAAGCCGACGATTTGTTGGTAACTACAGTAAATATTTAGACTTAAAATCCGCTCTATACGAGCAAGAGATGAAGCGTTATGAAAAACAACAAGATGAAATTTCTAAACTGGAAGACTTTGTGCAAAAAAATATAGCTCGTGCATCTACGACAAAACGTGCTCAAAGTCGCCGTAAACAATTAGACAGAATGGAAGTATTAACTAGACCATTAGGCGATTCTAAATCAGCTTCCTTCCACTTCGATATTGAAAAACAAAGTGGAAATGATGTTTTACAAGTGAAAGATGCAACTATTGGCTATTATCAGGAACCGATTATTGAACATGTAAATATGCGCTTAACTCGCGGTGACAGTGTTGCCTTAGTTGGGCCGAACGGAATTGGAAAATCTACATTATTAAAATCCATTGTGAATAAGTTACAGCTATTACATGGAAACGTTGCTTTCGGGTCAAATGTATCTGTTGGTTATTATGATCAAGAACAAGCCAACTTAACATCTTCGAAGCGAGTTTTAAATGAACTATGGGATGAATATCCCCTGCAACCAGAAAAAGAAATTCGCACTATACTAGGCAACTTTTTATTCACAGGGGATGATGTACTAAAACCAGTATCTTCTCTTAGTGGTGGACAAAAGGCTCGACTAGCTCTTGCAAAACTTATGATGCAAAAATCCAATTTATTAATTCTCGATGAGCCAACAAACCATCTTGATTTAAATAGTAAAGAGATTTTGGAGAATGCTTTAATTGATTACCCAGGTACTCTTCTATTCGTCTCTCATGACCGCTACTTTATTAATCGCGTAACGACAACTGTTGTTGAGTTATCAACAGAAGGTGCACAAGAATATTTAGGTGATTACGATTATTACGTTGAAAAGAAAAATGAAATGATTGAACGTGCGGAATTTGAGCAACAAGAAGATGAAGTACCTGTTCAAAAAGTGGTGGCACAAGAAAAATTAAATTATCTCGAAGAAAAAGAACGTAAACAGTTAGAGCGTCAACGTACTCGAAAAATTGAAGAACTGGAACAAAATATCGTAGGCTTAGAAGAAGAAATTGCTACTTTAGAAGACCAGCTTTGCTTACCAGAAATATATGCAGATTATGAAAAGGCTAGTGAAATTACAACTAAAAAACAAACACTGCAAGAACAGCTTGAAGCTTGTATGGCAGAATGGGAAGAACTGCATATATAAGAGAATTTAAAAGAGGAGGATGTCTCATAAGTCGGGCTTTTTGACGAGATGACCTCCTTTTTATTTTCTTTTTTGGAATTAATACCATAGTAAATGAAATTATATAACCGATTCGACAAGGATTGACAATAGTAGCACCTTATATAATAAGTGGAGGATGTTTCAAAATGTTTTTTGGACATCTCCTTGTTTTTTATTTCCCAAAAAAGAATTTCTTCAAAGGTCAGACTTCACCTATGTTATCCACAAGGTTATACACATATCCACCTTTATAATATAAACTCCCAAATAACTTTTCCACATTATCCACAGTCGCAAAAAAAAATATGCACATTTTATACACACAAAAAAACCCATATTATCAACAGATAATACGGGTTTTATCCACAAGCTGTGGTTAATTTTGTGTATAACTATGCTTCAATATCTAATCCTGGATTTGCATTTAAAGCTAATGTAGCGCGTTTTCCTTGTTCGTATGCAATTGTACCTGCAGCCGCAATCATCGCTGCATTATCTGTGCATAAAGATAGAGGAGGAATAATTAGCTCTATATTTTCTTTTTGTGCAAATTCTGCTGCTAAACGTGCACGAAGCCCTTTATTAGCAGCTACTCCACCAGCAAGGAGCACTTGTTTTACATTATAAGCATCTGCTGCACGAGACGCTTTCGTTACAAGTACATCTATTACACTTTCTTGGAAACTTGCTGCTAAATCTTCTGGTGCAATTTCTATACCGCGCTGTTTTGCGTTATGCACAGTGTTGATAACTGCTGATTTCAATCCACTAAAGCTGAAATCATACGAATCAGGTTCTAGCCACGCACGAGGCAAATCAATTGTTGGTTTTCCTTCATGCGCAAGGCGATCAATATGAGGACCACCTGGATAAGGCATTGATAATGTACGAGCTACTTTATCGTAAGCTTCTCCTGCCGCATCATCTCGCGTTTCACCAATCACTTCAAATGAACCATGTTCTTTCATATAAACAAGCTCCGTATGCCCACCGGATACAACAAGCGATAGTAACGGGAATTGTACTTCTTTTACTAAACGGTTCGCATAAATATGACCAGCAATATGATGAACACCAACTAGAGGGATATCATGAGCAAAAGCCACAGCTTTCGCTGCATTTACACCTATTAAAAGTGCTCCGACTAAACCTGGGCCTTCTGTTACAGCAATTGCATCAATATCCTCAAAAGTGATATTCGCTTCTTTTAAAGCTTCTTCTAACACAACTGTGATTTCTTCTACATGATGACGGGATGCAATCTCTGGTACAACTCCGCCAAAACGCTTATGACTTTCAATTTGCGATGCAACGACATTCGCAATGATTTCCGTTCCATTTTTAACAACTGCTACAGCTGTTTCATCACAGCTTGTTTCAATACCAAGTATAATTGTATTTTTTTCCATTATATATTCACCCACATTACAAGACCATCTTCCTGATTGTCTGCATAGTATCGTTTACGAATCCCACCATTTTGAAATCCGTATTTTCTGTATAACTGCTTTGCTACTTCATTTGACACGCGTACTTCAAGTGTCATTGTTTTTACTCCTAACCCTTTCGCTTCGGAAATGACTTCTTTCAATAAGGCATCCCCTAGCTTTTGACCTCTGTATTCTGGTAGGATAGCTATATTTGTTACATGTGATTCATCAAGAATTATCCACAATCCACAATATCCAATTACGAGTTCATCTTTTTCTAGCACGACATAATGTGCATGTTCATTCATCTCTAATTCACGGTGAAAGGCATCTGCAGTCCAAGGGGTTGAAAAAGATGCTTCTTCAATAGCTACAATTTGAGCAATATCATTAAGTGCCATCTTTCTAAATATCATATCCATCTTCTGTAGGCCCCTATTGTTTTTGACTTTCTAACCATTTTGTTTCAGCTTCAGCTAAACGAAGATAGCTAGGAACAAACGTATGCACGTCTTGTTCTTCTTTTTGTAATCCTAAAAATGCTAATTCACTTGGTCTTGGGTTATTTTTAGTGAACGGAGCAAATACAGCTTGATCACCTAAATATTCTACAATTGTTTCTTTATGCAATTTAACATCGTTACCAATAAATAAAACTGGCTGTCCTTTATCTTTTAACATTTGCAACCAGTCAACAATAAGAATAATTCGGTCTTCTTCTATTGAAGTTATATGTTCTCCTTCATATGTATATAACCCCGTGTAAATTTGACCACGTCGGCCATCAAATAAAGGGCACAGTAGTCCCTTAAAATTAGCACCATTTGCAGCCACCACTTCTAAACTTGATACACCTACAATTGGTATTTGGAGTGACCAAGCTAATGTTTTTGCAGCTGTTACACCTATACGAACACCTGTATATGATCCTGGTCCAGCTGCTACAACAATTTTAGTCAATTCTTTCGGTTTTACACCGCATTCTTTTAACAGTTTCTCTACAGCTGGCATAAGACGTACAGAATGGTTTTTTGTTAAATTTGTAATGATTTCCCCAATTACGTTCCCTTCCTCAATAAGGGATACACCCATTACGTAATTTGAAGTATCAATTGCTAGTACTTTCATCTTGTAATAGCTCCTCACATAATCTAATATAGCGATTTCCAATTGGCTCGAGTACAATTTTTCTTGTATCATCTCCAGCATGGAATAAACTAATTTGTAACTTCTCATTCGGTAAATATGCTTCTATTAAATGAGCCCATTCTACTACTGTAATCCCCTCACCATAGAAATACTCATCAAATCCTAAATCTTCTTCACTTTCCGCTAAACGATACACATCCATATGATATAGCGGTAATCTTCCTTTATATTCTTTAATAATATTGAAGGTAGGACTATTTACGACTCTTTTCACTCCAAGACCTTTTGCTAGTCCTTTTGTAAAAGTCGTCTTGCCAGCTCCAAGATCACCTTCTAAAATAATTACATCTTGTGCCTTTACAAGTCCCCCTAATTTTTCTGATAATCGCTGGGTTTCTTCGGAAGATTTTGTTGTTATTTCATATTTACTCACAGACTTCACCTACTTTACTCACAATGTTCTCTGCTCTTTATTATACAGGTTTTAAATATATAAAAAAGTCCTTAGGAGTTTTCCTAAGGATAGTTTGACTGTCTTTATTAGTTTTTTGTTAAAACAAATAAAAAAATACGAAACAACTTGTTTCGTTCTTTTCTTTATATAAAATGGCGGTCCCGACCGGGGTCGAACCGGCGATCTCCTGCGTGACAGGCAGGCATGTTAACCACTACACCACGGGACCATTTGGTTGCGGGGACAGGATTTGAACCTGCGACCTTCGGGTTATGAGCCCGACGAGCTACCGTACTGCTCCACCCCGCGATGATATAAATAGCTTGGCGACGTCCTACTCTCACAGGGACAAGGTCCCAACTACCATCGGCGCTAGAGAGCTTAACTTCCGTGTTCGGTATGGGAACGGGTGTGACCTCTCTGCCATCATCACCAAACTATTGAAGGTATATTCCTTCAAAACTAGATAACATTTGCTTCATATTATATGGTTAAGTCCTCGATCTATTAGTATTCGTCAGCTCCACATGTCACCATGCTTCCACCTCGAACCTATCAACCTGATCATCTTTCAGGGATCTTACTAGCTTACGCTATGGGAAATCTCATCTTGAGGGGGGCTTCATGCTTAGATGCTTTCAGCACTTATCCCTTCCGCACATAGCTACCCAGCTATGCCCTTGGCAGAACAACTGGTACACCAGCGGTGCGTCCATCCCGGTCCTCTCGTACTAAGGACAGCTCCTCTCAAATTTCCTGCGCCCACGACGGATAGGGACCGAACTGTCTCACGACGTTCTGAACCCAGCTCGCGTACCGCTTTAATGGGCGAACAGCCCAACCCTTGGGACCGACTACAGCCCCAGGATGCGATGAGCCGACATCGAGGTGCCAAACCTCCCCGTCGATGTGGACTCTTGGGGGAGATAAGCCTGTTATCCCCGGGGTAGCTTTTATCCGTTGAGCGATGGCCCTTCCATGCGGAACCACCGGATCACTAAGCCCGACTTTCGTCCCTGCTCGACTTGTAGGTCTCGCAGTCAAGCTCCCTTATGCCTTTGCACTCTACGAATGATTTCCAACCATTCTGAGGGAACCTTTGGGCGCCTCCGTTACACTTTAGGAGGCGACCGCCCCAGTCAAACTGCCCACCTGACACTGTCTCCCGGGTCGATAAGACCCGTAGGTTAGAATTTCAATACAGTCAGGGCGGTATCCCACCAGCGCCTCCACCGAAGCTAGCGCTCCGGTTTCAATGGCTCCCGCCTATCCTGTACAAACTGTACCAAAATTCAATATCAGGCTACAGTAAAGCTCCACGGGGTCTTTCCGTCCTGTCGCGGGTAACCTGCATCTTCACAGGTACTATAATTTCACCGAGTCTCTGGTTGAGACAGTGCCCAAATCGTTACACCTTTCGTGCGGGTCGGAACTTACCCGACAAGGAATTTCGCTACCTTAGGACCGTTATAGTTACGGCCGCCGTTTACTGGGGCTTCAGTTCAGAGCTTCGCTTACGCTAACCCCTCTCCTTAACCTTCCAGCACCGGGCAGGTGTCAGCCCCTATACTTCGCCTTACGGCTTCGCAGAGACCTGTGTTTTTGCTAAACAGTCGCTTGGGCCTATTCACTGCGGCTTTCCGTTAAGAAAGCACCCCTTCTCCCGAAGTTACGGGGTCATTTTGCCGAGTTCCTTAACCAGAGTTCTCTCGCACACCTTAGGATTCTCTCCTCGCCTACCTGTGTCGGTTTGCGGTACAGGCACCTTTTATCTCGCTAGAAGCTTTTCTTGGCAGCGGGGAATCAAAGACTTCGCTCCATAAGGAGCTTCCCCATCACAGCTCAGCCTTCACGATAAGCGGATTTGCCTACTTATCAGCCTAACTGCTTGGACGTGCACAACCAATCGCACGCTTCTTCTATCCTTCTGCGTCCCTCCATTGCTCAAACGATAAAGAGGTGGTACAGGAATATCAACCTGTTGTCCATCGCCTACGCCTGTCGGCCTCGGCTTAGGTCCTGACTAACCCTGAGCGGACGAGCCTTCCTCAGGAAACCTTAGGCATTCGGTGGACGGGATTCTCACCCGTCTTTCGCTACTCATACCGGCATTCTCACTTCTAAGCGCTCCACCAGTCCTTCCGGTCTGACTTCACTGCACTTAGAACGCTCCCCTACCACTGATACCATTGGTATCAATTCGCAGCTTCGGTGGTGTATTTAGCCCCGGTACATTTTCGGCGCAGAGTCACTCGACTAGTGAGCTATTACGCACTCTTTAAATGGTGGCTGCTTCTGAGCCAACATCCTAGTTGTCTAAGCAACTCCACATCCTTTTCCACTTAATACACACTTTGGGACCTTAGCTGGCGATCTGGGCTGTTTCCCTCTTGACTACGGATCTTATCACTCGCAGTCTGACTCCTAAGGATAAGTCATTGGCATTCGGAGTTTGACTGAATTCGGTAATCCGATGAGGACCCCTAGTTCAATCAGTGCTCTACCTCCAAGACTCTTACACTTAAGGCTAGCCCTAAAGCTATTTCGGGGAGAACCAGCTATCTCCAGGTTCGATTGGAATTTCTCCGCTACCCACACCTCATCCCCGCACTTTTCAACGTGCGTGGGTTCGGGCCTCCATTCAGTGTTACCTGAACTTCACCCTGGACATGGGTAGATCACCTGGTTTCGGGTCTACGACCACGTACTAAACGCCCTATTCAGACTCGCTTTCGCTGCGGCTCCGCCTCTTCAGCTTAACCTCGCACGGGATCGTAACTCGCCGGTTCATTCTACAAAAGGCACGCCATCACCCATTAACGGGCTCTGACTATTTGTAGGCACACGGTTTCAGGATCTCTTTCACTCCCCTTCCGGGGTGCTTTTCACCTTTCCCTCACGGTACTGGTTCACTATCGATCACTAGGGAGTATTTAGCCTTGGGAGATGGTCCTCCCAGATTCCGACGGAATTTCACGTGTTCCGCCGTACTCAGGATACATTCAAGAGAGAACGAAGTTTCGACTACGGGGTTGTTACCCTCTGTGACGGACCTTTCCAGGTCGCTTCGTCTACCTCGTTCCTTTGTAACTCCGTATAGAATGTCCTACAACCCCAAGAGGCAAGCCTCTTGGTTTGGGCTAGATTCCGTTTCGCTCGCCGCTACTCAGGAAATCGCATTTGCTTTCTCTTCCTCCAGGTACTTAGATGTTTCAGTTCCCTGGGTCTGTCTTCCATACCCTATGTATTCAGGTAAGGATACCATACCATTACGTATAGTGGGTTTCCCCATTCGGAAATCTTCGGATCAAAGCTTACTTACAGCTCCCCGAAGCATATCGGCGTTAGTCCCGTCCTTCATCGACTCCTAGTGTCAAGGCATCCACCGTGCGCCCTTTCTAACTTAACCAAACTAAAATTAAAAAAATATGAGCTACACTGTTATCTAGTTTTCAAAGAACATACATTTAAACTTGAGAGATAGTTCTCTCAAAACTGAACGAAACAAAACAAGTCAACGTTTATTGATGAACTGCGTTCATCAATTCTCCATAGAAAGGAGGTGATCCAGCCGCACCTTCCGATACGGCTACCTTGTTACGACTTCACCCCAATCATCTGTCCCACCTTAGGCGGCTGGCTCCATAAAGGTTACCCCACCGACTTCGGGTGTTACAAACTCTCGTGGTGTGACGGGCGGTGTGTACAAGGCCCGGGAACGTATTCACCGCGGCATGCTGATCCGCGATTACTAGCGATTCCAGCTTCATGTAGGCGAGTTGCAGCCTACAATCCGAACTGAGAACGGTTTTATGAGATTAGCTCCACCTCGCGGTCTTGCAGCTCTTTGTACCGTCCATTGTAGCACGTGTGTAGCCCAGGTCATAAGGGGCATGATGATTTGACGTCATCCCCACCTTCCTCCGGTTTGTCACCGGCAGTCACCTTAGAGTGCCCAACTTAATGATGGCAACTAAGATCAAGGGTTGCGCTCGTTGCGGGACTTAACCCAACATCTCACGACACGAGCTGACGACAACCATGCACCACCTGTCACTCTGCTCCCGAAGGAGAAGCTCTATCTCTAGAGTTTTCAGAGGATGTCAAGACCTGGTAAGGTTCTTCGCGTTGCTTCGAATTAAACCACATGCTCCACCGCTTGTGCGGGCCCCCGTCAATTCCTTTGAGTTTCAGCCTTGCGGCCGTACTCCCCAGGCGGAGTGCTTAATGCGTTAACTTCAGCACTAAAGGGCGGAAACCCTCTAACACTTAGCACTCATCGTTTACGGCGTGGACTACCAGGGTATCTAATCCTGTTTGCTCCCCACGCTTTCGCGCCTCAGTGTCAGTTACAGACCAGAAAGTCGCCTTCGCCACTGGTGTTCCTCCATATCTCTACGCATTTCACCGCTACACATGGAATTCCACTTTCCTCTTCTGCACTCAAGTCTCCCAGTTTCCAATGACCCTCCACGGTTGAGCCGTGGGCTTTCACATCAGACTTAAGAAACCACCTGCGCGCGCTTTACGCCCAATAATTCCGGATAACGCTTGCCACCTACGTATTACCGCGGCTGCTGGCACGTAGTTAGCCGTGGCTTTCTGGTTAGGTACCGTCAAGGTGCCAGCTTATTCAACTAGCACTTGTTCTTCCCTAACAACAGAGTTTTACGACCCGAAAGCCTTCATCACTCACGCGGCGTTGCTCCGTCAGACTTTCGTCCATTGCGGAAGATTCCCTACTGCTGCCTCCCGTAGGAGTCTGGGCCGTGTCTCAGTCCCAGTGTGGCCGATCACCCTCTCAGGTCGGCTACGCATCGTTGCCTTGGTGAGCCGTTACCTCACCAACTAGCTAATGCGACGCGGGTCCATCCATAAGTGACAGCCGAAGCCGCCTTTCAATTTCGAACTATGCAGTTCAAAATATTATCCGGTATTAGCCCCGGTTTCCCGGAGTTATCCCAGTCTTATGGGCAGGTTACCCACGTGTTACTCACCCGTCCGCCGCTAACTTCATAAGAGCAAGCTCTTAATCCATTCGCTCGACTTGCATGTATTAGGCACGCCGCCAGCGTTCATCCTGAGCCAGGATCAAACTCTCCAATAAAGTTAGTTTGTCTAGCATCTAAAAATAAAAATTGACGTTCACGTTGTTTGTTTCGTTCAGTTTTCAAAGAACTAAAAGCGGGTGAAGAGAATCGAACTCTCGACCAGAGCTTGGAAGGCTCTTGTTTTACCACTAAACTACACCCGCGTGGTCGGGAAGACAGGATTTGAACCTGCGACCCCCTGGTCCCAAACCAGGTGCTCTACCAAGCTGAGCCACTTCCCGTTATGGCGCGCCCGAGAGGAGTCGAACCCCTAACCTCTTGATCCGTAGTCAAACGCTCTATCCAATTGAGCTACGGGCGCTTATTCATGATGTTTTTTCGTCGTTGTATTTTGGCGACTCAATTATCTTATCATACTACATTTTCAAATGCAAGTACTTTTTCAAAAGATTTTTTGATGCGGCCGAGAGGACTTGAACCTCCACGGGGTTTCCCCCACTAGGCCCTCAACCTAGCGCGTCTGCCGTTCCGCCACGACCGCGCGGAAAAAACAAAAGTGAGCCATGAAGGATTCGAACCTTCGACCCTCTGATTAAAAGTCAGATGCTCTACCAACTGAGCTAATGGCTCGTAAATGGCTGGGCTAGCTGGATTCGAACCAGCGCATGACGGAGTCAAAGTCCGTTGCCTTACCGCTTGGCTATAGCCCATCGAAATAGTTATCTTCTTTCCGAAGACAAATGTTATTGTACCATAATGACCAATAAAAAACAACTGCCTTATAGCAGAAGTTAAAATGGCGGTCCCGACCGGGGTCGAACCGGCGATCTCCTGCGTGACAGGCAGGCATGTTAACCACTACACCACGGGACCATTTGGTTGCGGGGACAGGATTTGAACCTGCGACCTTCGGGTTATGAGCCCGACGAGCTACCGTACTGCTCCACCCCGCGATAATATTATTTATATAATTTATATGGTGGAGGATGACGGGATCGAACCGCCGACCCCCTGCTTGTAAGGCAGGTGCTCTCCCAGCTGAGCTAATCCTCCGAAGTGGTGACCCGTACGGGATTCGAACCCGTGTTACCGCCGTGAAAGGGCGGTGTCTTAACCACTTGACCAACGGGCCAATATATATGGCAGAGAAGAAGGGATTCGAACCCTCGCACCGCGTTAGCGATCTACTCCCTTAGCAGGGGAGCCCCTTGAGCCACTTGGGTACTTCTCTGTATATGGCTCCGCAGGTAGGACTCGAACCTACGACCGATCGGTTAACAGCCGATAGCTCTACCACTGAGCTACTGCGGAATAATAAAGACAATTTGTATCTTATAAAATTTCTCATCGTAAGTCAAGATGTTTTTTCACAACGTCTTGCGCAAACTGGACATGTTTATAATATACTGGATTGCGTTTTCACTGTCAAGATGTTTTCACTACCAGTTTTAGTTGTCCTTTGCACTTTCCACATACATATCTTTGTGTATTTATTTGACGTCTTCTTACATATTGAAACGAACAACCCATACATTCATACGTATAAACTTTCGTTTCCTCCTCACTAATCATTCGTTTACAAAAACGTGGTGCACCTACTTTCTTTAATAATTCACGAAAATCTCTATCTCGGTGCTTATACCCTTTTCCTGTGATATGTAAGTGATAATGACAAAGTTCATGTTTAACAATCCCGACTAACTCTTCTTTACCATATATTTCGTAATATCGATAATTCAATTCTATATTATGATTCTTCAATAGATAGCGCCCACCCGTTGTACGTAACCTACTATTAAACATCGCTTTATGTAAAAACGGCATTCCAAAGCATTGTAACGATACCTCTTCCACTAACCTCTGAATTTCTTGCTCATCCATTCTCATTCCTCCTAAACAAAAAAATATTTTTACACTTTTCTCCCTTCCTATACATATATTAAATAGTACATATACCCATCCTCATTCAAGAAACGTGATTTCTAAAAATGCAGCATTGATAGAAATCCACTCACCAACCTCTCATCAATATTTCTTTAAATAAAAGAAGGAACTTTTGAGAGCAGGATTAAACAAGGAGGGATTCCTATGCCTACATGGCTAAAGAAACAAATGCAACGTGCATATTTCGAAAAAAACCGGTATCAAATCAAGTTACTAAATGAATGCTGGTTTTATTATAGTAAAATACACCAAAGCTCATAATCAATGAAACTTTCCTATCTATAAAAAGAGAGCAGTTTCATCTGCTCTCTTTACTTTCTATTCAATTGGTAACATTGATAATGCAACACGACCTTTTTTCGTATCAATATCATCTACCCATACCTTTACAATTTGTCCTACGGATACGATATCTAATGGATGCTTTACAAATTGTTTACTTAGTTTAGAAATATGTACTAAACCATCTTGCTTCACACCAATATCAACAAAGGCACCGAAATCAACAACATTGCGGATCGTTCCCTCTAATTCCATACCACGCTTTAAATCTTCTAATTTTAAAATCCCCTTTTTCAAAAGTGGCTTTGGCAACTCATCCCTCATATCTCGTTCCGGGCTAATTAAAGCATCCATAATATCAACTAATGTCGGCTCACCAATCTCGGTCTCTTGAGATATTTTAGAAATATCTACTCCTTCTAAACTCTTTTGCAAGTTTGGTTTCCCCACATCATTCTTTGATAACCCTAGGCTCTTTAATAACAATTCAACATTTTTATATTGCTCTGGATGAATCCCTGTGCGATCTAACGGATTCGCTCCTTCTAATATACGTAAAAACCCGATACATTGTTCATATGTTTTTGCACCTAAACGCGGGATTTTCTTTAATTCAGTACGCTTCGTGAATTTCCCATCTTCCTCACGCTTAGCTACAATATTTTTCGCAACTGTTTTTGATAACCCCGAAACATATTGCAACAATGCAACTGAAGCTGTATTTACATTAACACCAACTCGGTTAACTGCTGTCTCTACTACAAATGTTAATGATTCATTTAATCTCTTTTGAGATACATCATGTTGATATTGTCCCACCCCAACAGATTTAGGGTCAATTTTCACAAGCTCTGCAAGTGGATCTTGCAGACGTCTCCCAATTGAAACGGCACTTCTTTCTTCAACCTGTAAATTCGGAAACTCCTCGCGAGCTACATCAGATGCTGAGTACACACTAGCACCCGCTTCATTTACAATAATGTAAAATACATCTCGTTCTACATTTTGTAATACATCTACTATAAATTCTTCCGTTTCCCTCGAAGCTGTACCATTTCCAATCGCTATCATTTCAACTTCATATTTATCTATAATGGAAATGATTTTCGTTTTTGCATCCTCATATTTACGAACAGGCGGATGCGGATAAATAACATCTATGTGAAGAACTTTCCCTGTATCATCTACTACAGCTAATTTACAACCGGTTCTATATGCTGGATCTACCGCTAACACAACTTTCCCTTTCATCGGAGGTTGTAATAATAAATTACGTAAATTCTCAGAGAAAATATGAATCGCTTGTTCTTCGGCCGTTTCCATTAATTCTTTACGAATTTCTCTTTCTATTGAAGGTTGAATTAATCGCTTATATCCATCTTCCATCGCTAATTGTACATAATGCGCACTTTTAGAAGCTTCATCAAGAATCATTTTCTTATGTAAAAACTGAAGGATTTCTTCAATTGGCGTGATAACAGAAACTCTTAATACGTCTTCCTTTTCACCACGATTCATAGCTAGTACACGATGTGGCACTACTTTTTGCAACGGTTCTTCATAGCCATAATACATTTCATATATATTCTTTTCATCTTTTTCTTTATCTTTTACAGATGAAGACATAATCCCTTGTCGGAAAGTAGTATTGCGAATCCAACTACGATATGCCGCATTATCCGAAACAAGTTCCGCAATAATATCTTGCGCACCTTGCAACGCATCTTCTGCAGACGCCACTTCTTTTTCTGCATTAACAAATTCCATAGCCTTCTCTGCTGGATTTTCTTTTTTATATAACAATAGCCACTCAGCTAACGGTTCTAATCCCTTTTCTTTAGCAATTGTAGCTTTCGTTCTTCTTTTTTCTTTATATGGACGATATAAATCTTCTACTTCCTGAAGTTTTTTTGCAGCAACAATATGACGACGCAACTCTTCGGTTAGTTTACCCTTTTCACCAATAAGACGAAGAACCTCTTCTTTCCTATCTTCTAGTTGCATCATATATTGCCATCTTTCTAAGATTGCACGAATTTGCACCTCATCTAGAGATCCTGTCCATTCTTTTCGGTAACGAGCGATAAATGGAACTGTGTTACCTTCTTCTGTTAATTGAATAACATGACGAACTTGCTTTTCTGTAAAGCCTAATTCTTTCACTAACATTTTCATTAACCCTTGTCGATTATCTACCATTTCCATATCCAACCGTAACCTCCTCTATAATAAAAAAAAGTTGCCCTGTAAAGAGAGCAACTTAAACTGCCGATTTAAAAATCTATTAGTCCTAAACTAATTTGTAACGCTTCATCTACACGACTCATCATCACTTCATCCAAATGAGTGATTTTGTCCGTTAAGCGTTGCTTATCGATTGTTCGAATCTGCTCAAGTAAAATAACAGAATCTCTCTCAAAACCATACTTTTTCGCATCAATTTCCACATGAGTGGGTAATTTCGCTTTTTGAATCTGCGCAGTAATAGCCGCTACAATCACAGTCGGACTAAAACGATTTCCGATGTCATTTTGAATGACAAGAACCGGACGAACGCCTCCTTGCTCAGAACCAACAACTGGGGAAAGGTCTGCAAAATACACGTCGCCGCGTTTTACAATCAAAATATTACCCCCCGCTAACTAAGCGTTCTACTGTATGAGCTGCTTCATACTCTGCTAAGAAAGCTTCAGATGCAATACCAAGATTAATTTTTCCCATTTCAATGTACCCACGTCGCATTGATTCATGTTGGTAGCGTTTCTTCGTCTTATGTTGACGCAATAACAGTTGTGTTGCCTGGCAAATTAGTTCATGGCGATTCTTATTCTCTTGTTTTCCAATTCCGTCCAATTCCGTTACCATTTGCTTTGGCAACCGAACCACGATTTCAGTAGTTACACTTGATTCGGACACAAAAATACACCTCCACCGTCAACTACACACCCAAATATATATATGACACCTATTGTAATAATACCATTGTATGGAGCCTGTTGCAAAGACTTCCTTATTCCCTGCTTATGTTTTCCAATTCATAAACAAAACATTCATCTTCTTTTACTTTTCATCTCTTTCAAACAAGAAATAAAGCAATCCCTTCCGCAACATTTCATTGTAACTTATATTAATAACAAGTATAAAAAGAAGATCCCTAGCAAAAAAGAGCCTATTTTCCATTAGCGAAAATCCCCTAAATGACGAGATACTGAGCGATAATACCTTCTTCTATATATCGTTCAAATAATTGATTACTTCTACAACTTTACCGTGCCGTATAAATATTCTCGGTACACGGAAGCTTATCGTTGCGATAATTTCATAATTAATAGTCCCGGAATATTCAGCGACCTCGGTAGCACTAATATACTCATCACCTTGTCTCCCAATGAGTGTAACTTTCGTACCAAGTGGCACTTCACAAGGAAGATGTATCATCAATTGATCCATTGTCACTCGCCCTACAATCGGTACTCTTTCACCATTTACAAGTACTTTAAACCCTTGCAATCTTCTAAGCCAGCCATCTGCATATCCAATTGCAACTGTCGCAATCCATTCTTCCGTTCTCGTTCGGTATGTGACATTATAACTAATCCCATCCCCTTTAATCACTTGCTTAATATGAGCAACTTTCGTATGAAGTGACAACGCCGGTTCCAATTTAAATGGTAAAAAAGGACGTATTTCTACAGATGGGGATAATCCATACATCGCAATACCAACTCGCACCGCATTAAATGTAATCCCTTGAAACCTTAACGTTGCAGCACTATTGGCTGTATGGACAAATTTAGGATTCACTCCAAATTCTTTCAACCAACTTAACTGCTGCAAGAATGTATTATATTGCTTATCAAAGTAAGAAGTCTCAACCTCATCCGCTGTTGCAAAATGCGTATATACTCCTTCTAACTCTAAAAATGGCGCACCTTCTAAACTCTTTAAGAACCCTTTTAATTCTTTGCGTTCACGTATTCCGATTCTCCCCATACCACTATCAAAATTAATATGAAATTTCATTATTGATGAACCATCCCAGAGCTTTATCGCTTCTTCCACCCATTCTTTTTGAAAAACAGTTAATGCTACATCATTTTCAGCAGCTACATTTACATCACGGGGCGGGGAAGGACCTAATACTAAAATCGGTGCAGTAATACCAGCCCTCCGAAGCACTAAAGCTTCATCTAAAAAAGCAACTGCTAATCTTGTCGCTCCTGCTTCTAATGCAGTTTTAGCCACCGGTACATAATCGTGCCCATATGCATTCGCTTTAACTACAGCAAAAATCTCTACATCACTTGGAATGAACTCTTTAATATGCGTAACATTGTTATAAATCGCATCTAAATCCACTTCCACCCAGGTGTCACGGTAAAACGGTGCGTCTTCCATAAATACACTTCCTTATACACGATATGCGAAGCTTATTCTTTTATATGCTTCTTTTATGAAATCCACCTTCAAACTAAGAAAAGACGCGGTGCACATATATCACCACGTCTAAGATGTTTACTTCACCTGCTTCGCTGTAACCGAACGAGCAACCATCAACAACTCATTCGGCTCTAAACCTTTAGACACGAGCATATATTCTACTCCGTTATGCGACCACGTTACAGATTCTTTCGTCAATGCACCAATCGTGAAACCAAGATCAACCGGCTCTCCACTTACACTTACCGCCGATGAGGCCTCTGCAACTTTTGCCTTTTCTTGTATTAAAGTAAAGGATTTCTTACTTCCAGTGTATGTGAGTATTGCACGCTTGCCACTGTCTGTCTTCAACTCTTCTTCCTCTTTCAAAGTCATGCCTTGCGGCGTATCACGCGGATACAAAATAGCAAACGGTTTGTCTTCTTTCGCTGCCGTCTGAACATCCACTTGTGCTCTAGACATATTTTGTTTCGTATCAAATGCACCTTTATCAAACTTTGCATCAAACTTTACTTTAGTGAAATCTACTTTTACAAGGACATTTTGGTCATTATCCATCAGCTTCACAGAAACTGGTGTTAAATCACTTTTATTCAGCTTAATTTCTTGTTTCGGCAACATATTTTGATGTTGATAATTTGTTTTTGTTTTAAATACATAATACTTATCTGTTTTCTCGAAAGAGAGATTTTTCTTATCTTGCAAAATATCTCTTACAAGTGATTCATATAAATAAGCCTGGCTACTATTTTGCGGCCAATCACTTTGAAAACGGAAACTCTTATTAAGCGCCGGCGTTAATACAAATACACCTTCATCATTTCTTAAAATAATTTGACTCTGATCCTTTTTCGCATTCTGCAAATTCACACGATAATACGAAGGTTCTTTATGCCAAATTTCTACATTGTACTCCTGAGGCTCATTTCCTGTTTTAATAGATAATTTCGCTTCAGCTTGATAACTCTTCATACTTTTAACTTTCGCTTCTAAATCTCTCACAACATCTTCCTGTTTCTTTTCCATACAACCCGCCAACACAAAAACGGTCAACAAACCGACAAGAACTAAAAACAGACGCCTTTTCATCACTTCAGCCCCTTTGCCCCTATAAATGAATGGAAGATATGCCTTCCTTATCGCTACCTCAAATATATGAGACAAAGATATAAAATATGCAGACTAGCGTGACGAGCTTTCCAAAACAACTTGAGCAACGGCAAATTCTTTACTATGGCTAATTGATAAATGAACAATATGCTCTGTATTTGTAATGATAATTGGCTTACCTCTATCATCATTCCTTACTTCAATATCTAAAAAACTCACTTCTTTCCCGATACCAGTCCCTACCGCTTTAGAATACGCCTCTTTTGCTGCAAATCTTCCAGCTACGAATTCTGTAAGACGACTTCCTTTCAGCCCCTCAGCAACACCACGTTCTCCTTCAGTTAAAATACGTTCCATAAATTTAAGCTTTCCATCTAGCATTTTTTCAATTCGATTTAACTCAATAATATCGATTCCAATCCCTACAATCATTTCAAAATCCCCTTCTTCTATTTAGCTTTCTTCATTCATATTGTAAGAATAACAGAGAATCTTTCTGATGCAAAAGGAGTGATACTAACAACATGCTAATACCATCCACTCGCATTTCCTTACAACCGATTATCATTTCTTTACTTCTTATACAATTAGTCATGATTATATTGAGCGACTTTTCCCTCTTTCACCTGGCAGCCTACAATGAATATATCGCTAAAGGAGAATGGTGGCGTGTCATAACTTCCTTACTTGTACACGTAGACTTACAACATTTTCTTTCTAATAGCATTTGTTTATTTATACTTGGTTCTTCTATTGAAAAACAACTAGGACATTTTTCTTTCATCATTATTTTTTTCCTTTCTGGCATTCTCGGGAATATTTCTTCTTATATTATTATGCCTCTTGAATATATTCACGCCGGAGCATCTGGTGGTATTTTCGGATTACTAGGCGCCCAATTATTTTTATTGTATAGTCGATATCGTTCTTCACAACCAAGAGACATCGCTATTTTTTCAATAATGATACTTATATTACTACTATTTACTTTCTTTAATCCCTCTGCCAATCCTATAAGCCATTTAACCGGCTTAATAATCGGCGGCATTTGCACCCCTTTTTTAATAAAGTGAAACTTTAATCAGTGGGGATTTTGTCCATCCCCCACTGATTATTAGCCCGCACCAATCGGGCTTTTACGGGCAGCAGATTTCCCATCTAACTCCCTCGCATTCGCCGAATTTTGAGGTGGGAGTCTTACTGCCCGGCAAATAGCGGGACAAAAAAATCGATGGCGCAGAGCTTATTTAATATAAAAGCTCGCACCATCGACAATTTCCACATCTGTTTGTTTACTTAAATCTCTCATTAGTTGAAATAAAGACTCATCCTTTTTCTTCGCCTCAATCATACAATCAATTTGCGGAACACTCCCCTTTATCTTTCTCAAAAAAGATAAGAAGGTATCTACATCAATAAAATCCGCATGTGCTCTTGGGTCTTTTCCATCTCGAGGACTAGAGATATGCATTTTAACTGGTAACAAAGACGATTCCCACGTATGTACAACACGTGCCCAATCTTTATGCCAATCTTCCTGGTCATTATTCATCATATGATGGTGCAAATCAAACACGACTGGAATGTCTAATTTCTCACCTAAATACAATGTTTCTTCTAAAGAAAAGGTCGTGTCATCATTTTCTAATATAATCATCTCTTGAATACCTCTTGGAACAGTTGACCAATTTTCTATAAAGCGTTCTAATGCGAGCTCCTTATCGTTATAACCTCCTCCCACATGTAATATGCATCGTTGCTTATGTTCAATTCCCATACCCTTTAACAATTTTTTGTGCATCTGCAATGTCTTTACAGATTGTTTAAAAATACTCTCCTCAGGTGAATTTAGTACAACAAAATGATCTGGATGGAAGTCAATTCGCATATTCATACGAATTGCATATTCACCTAATTCTTTCAGATTTTCTTTTAAAGGACGAATATAGTTCCAATCTAACAACTCCTCATGATTCGCTAAAGGAATAAGCTTGGAACTAAGTCGAAAGAAAGATATATCATGTCCTTTATTATGCTTTAATAACCGTAAGCAATTTTCTAAATTCGAATTAGCGATTCTTTCAAGTTTACGAATCGCAGCCTCTCGATCATCAATCCGCTGAAACTGTGCATATGTCATCGTTTGAGATGGAGATGCATTCTTCAAATGCACACTCATCGCAACATACCCAAGTCTTACAAGCATATAGCACCTCATTTCTATACGAGTTATTATGTAGTATGCACAATTACAGAAATAAAAAAAGAGAATGCCAGCAAAGGGCATTCTCTTTTTTATTAAGCTTGTGGACGGCTATGATGTTTTCTTTCGCCGCGTCCATTTGAAGATCCAGGGCGACCTTCACCTTTACGACCACGGTTACCATCACGGCTACCACTACCACCATCACGATTGCGATCACGGTTACGACCATCGCCACTTCCACTTCCACGTCCATCACGATTGCGATCACGGTTACGACCATCGCCACTTCCACTTCCACGTCCATCACGACTACGATTACGGTTACCATCACGGTATCCACTTCCGTTACCACCGCGTTTTTTAGAACCGCCACCGCCACCTCTTGAAACAACTGGTGGTTCTGATGTTAAAGCGATTGGAGTTGTATCTGGCTCTTTTGTCATCATTTTTAAAGCAGCAGCTACTACTGTTACAGAGTCATTCTCTTCTAACATTTCTTCTGCAATACGCTTGTAGTATGATAAGTTTTCATTTTGGATTGTGCTTTGAAGCTTTTCTGCGATTAAACGTTGTTGACCTTCTAACGCCTCGTCAAGTGTCGGTGCTTCCATACGATCAACCTTACGTTTTGTTGTACGCTCGATATTTTTCAATTGTCCTGATTCACGTGGCGTTACAAATAACATTGCAATACCTTTTTTACCTGCACGGCCAGTACGACCGATACGGTGAACGTATGATTCTGGATCTTGCGGGATATCGAAGTTGTATACGTGTGTTACGCCTGAAATATCAAGACCACGTGCAGCAACGTCTGTTGCAACAAGAACTTCAATAGCACCTTCTTTAAATTTACGTAATACAGACATACGTTTCGCCTGTGTTAAGTCACCATGAATACCTTCTGCTGCATAACCACGTAAGTTTAATGCTTCTGATAATTCATCAACACGACGCTTTGTACGACCGAATACGATTGCAAGCTCTGGAGATTGAATATCTAGTAAGCGTGTTAACACGTCAAACTTTTTCTTTTCTTGCACTTCTAAATAGAACTGCTGAATGTTTGGCATTGTTACTTCTTTTGCTTTTACTTTAATGTGTTGAGGCTCAGTCATGAAACGCTCAGCAATACGACGGATTGGATCTGGCATTGTCGCTGAGAATAATAATGTTTGATGTGTTTCTGGCACATCTGTTAAAATCGCTTCAATATCTTCAATGAAGCCCATGTTTAACATTTCATCCGCTTCGTCAAGAACAACAGTCTCTACGTTTTGTAAGCGAAGTGTTTTACGGTTAATATGATCTAAAATACGACCCGGCGTACCAACAATAATGTGTGGGTGTTTTTTTAGAGCACGAATTTGGCGGTTAATATCTTGACCACCATAAATTGGTAGAATACGAACTCGTTTATGTTTACCAAGTTTGTATAGCTCTTCTCCAACTTGAATTGCTAATTCGCGTGTTGGCGCGATAACAATACCTTGAACTGCCTCTTTATTTGTATCTACTTTATCTAATAGTGGTAATCCGAATGCTGCTGTTTTCCCTGTACCTGTTTGCGCTTGCCCAATAATATCCTTACCTTGCAATGCATATGGAATTGTTTCAGCTTGAATCGGCGTAGCCTCTTCAAAGCCCATACTTTCAACAGATTGTAGTAAAGACTCACTTAATCCTAATTCTCGAAATGTTGTCAATGTTACTTCTCCTTTTCTATCCTATACTTATCATTTAAAAAAAGGCGTTTTCCGAACTTGCGGAAAAGCCCTTTTCCTGAATACTTACGTATATAACCGGGCGTATATTCTTCACGAAAATACTTCTAAACGTTATTACACTTTATCAATTATAAGTTTTGTAGGTGTAAAAAGCAAACCCCAACTGTTACCTTATTTCATATTCAGAGCTTTTTTCTTTACTTTTATTTTTTTATCATTTACTGTAAGCGCTTATTATAAGTTTCCACTATTTTCGTGGCTATCATCCCTATTTATATACACCAATTATTTCAACATCGTAATTACTTCTTCTAATTTCATACCGCGAGACGCTTTTACTAACACAACATCTTTCGCATCAACTACTGCTTGTAAGTCTTTTACAAGTTCTTCTTTGTTTTCATACGCTTTTACACGTTCTTTAGGAAAATTAATTTTTGCTCCTTCAGCAATTTGGGCCCCTAATTTTCCATATGTGAATACATATGAAATCTTTGCTGGGTCAATTAATTTACCTACTTCATAATGAAATTGCACTTCTTGATTTCCAAGTTCTAACATATCGCCAAGCACAACAATTCTTTTTGCAAATCCATCTAAACCATTCATGAGGTGGAACGCTGCTTCCATAGCCGTTGGACTTGCATTATAAGCATCATTGATAATTGTTAAACCACTATCTGTTTTTACAATTTCCATACGCATGCCTGTCATTTGAAGTGTTACTAAACCTTCTTTCATTTCTTCCCATGTTACGCCAAAATGTTTCGCAATCGCCATTGAAGCAAGTGTATTATATACATTATGCTTTCCTAATACCGGCAGGTAGAATGACAAAGTTTCATCCCTGTTCATCTTAAAGTGTGTCCCAGTCGCCTGTAATGTTACAGTAGTTGGATAATAATCATTTGCTCTCGCATCGCCAAATGTAACTGTTTCAGCTACTAAATTCATTTCTGGAACACGATTTGTTAAAAGCGGCTCATCTCCATTATATACGAACACGCCACCCTTTTGTAAACCTGTAACAATTTCTAACTTCGCTTCAGCAATCGCCTCACGAGATCCTAAATCCATTAAGTGTGCCTCACCAATGTTCGTGATAATAGCTGCATTAGGACGAGCTAACTTAGATAGAAATTCAATTTCTCCTTGGCTTGACATGCCCATTTCTAATACAGCTACTTCTGTATTTTCCTCTAAATTTAAAATAGTAAGAGGTAAACCGATATGGTTGTTGAAATTACCTTCTGTTTTTTGAACTTTAAATTTAGTCGCAAGAATACTTGTTACAATATCTTTCGTAGATGTTTTACCATTACTACCCGTTACACCAACAACTTTTACATCCAATTGATCACGATAGTTTTTCGCTAACATTTGCAATGCTGCTAGCGTATCCTCGACAAAAATAACAGGAAGATTCTCAGGCGGATTTGCTACACCCTTCATCCATAATGTAGCAACAGCCCCGTTTTCAACTGCTTTATCTACAAAAGCATGTCCATCGAAACGTTCACCTTGAATCGGAACATATAAGTTTCCTTTTTCAATCTTTCTCGTATCAATAGATGCTCCTTGTATAGTAATTCCCTCATATTTCTCTACTAATCCCGTACCATCTATCATCTGCTCTACTTGTTTTAACGTTCGTTTTATCATGAAAACACTCCTTACATAGAGGAAGCACTATTCCTTCGAATAGTGCTTCCTCCTTTTTTGTTAGATTGTATATTTAATTTTTTGTTTTTCTTCGTGACGTTCAATCGCTAAACGAATCAACTCTTCAATTAATTCCGGATACGGTAACCCCGTATGTTGCCATAATAGCGGGAACATACTAAACGGCGTGAATCCTGGCATTGTGTTTACTTCGTTAATATATACTTCTCCATCTTTCGTTAAGAAGAAATCAGCTCGTGTTAAGCCCGAACCATCTAATGATTGGAATGCAATAATTGCATCTCGCTTAATTACATTAGACTCTTCTTCTGTCATTTCAGCTGGAATAATTAACGCTGTATCACCATCGATGTATTTCGATTTGTAATCATAAAAATCTTTTTTCGGTACAATTTCACCTACAACAGAACATTTCGGCTCATCATTACCTAATACACCAACTTCTACTTCACGACCTACAATATTTTCTTCTACAATAATTTTACGGTCAAATTGGAATGCCTCTTCGAATGCATTCTCAAGCTCTTCACGATCGTTACACTTATTAATACCAACACTTGAACCAAGGTTTGCTGGTTTTACGAAGCAAGGATATCCTAATACTTCTTCTACTTTTTCATACGCTGTTTCACTATCTTTTTCCCATGCGCTACGAATGAAAGATGCATATTTCGCTTGTTTCAATCCAGCTTCTGCAAAGATATTTTTCATAACGACTTTATCCATACCAGCAGCTGATGCTAATACACCGTTACCTACATAAGGAATGTTCATTAATTCTAATAACCCTTGAACCGTTCCATCTTCACCGTTTGGCCCATGTAGTAATGGGAAAATAACGTCAATAGCATCTTCTTGAGAAGTTGCAGACGGAATAATTTCTGTACTTAATGATAACGGGGAAATCGCATTTTCTGCACCGCTCATTTTTAAAGTTTCAACATCTGTTACTTCACCTTCAATACGCTCACCGCGTACCCATTGACCTTGTTCTGTAATATAAATTGGATGAATCTCGAATTTATCTTGATTTAATGCTTTAATAGCAGCAAGAGCCGTTTGTAGCGAAACTTGATGCTCAGCTGATTTTCCACCGTATAATAAACCTAATTTAATTTTTGTCACTGAAATCACCCTAACCAATTGTTTTCATTTTTCTATTTTAGCACTTTTTATAAAAATAGGTAGTTCCTATTTGAAATAAAATGTAACTTCCATAAATAATTAAAAGACACCACTTATTGGTTTTCTACACTTTTTCTCTTTAATTTTCTACACACCTAAACATAATTAAACTTTAAAGTAAGGTTGCTATCTAATCTGGTTATGTACCTAAAATATGTAGAAATCCACTTTGTGTGTATGTCATCTATATTACCCTACCATTTGTGGAGAATGAAAAAACACTGATTAAAGTTTCATTTTATTAAGAAGACTGTTTTGTAGGCGTATCTTTTTGCCTCTGCTCAATAAGACGATCTAAAGAAACATATACAAAGCCTGCAACTACACACCCTACACTTAAAATTGTAAATAAGTAGTGACCAAGCAAACGATCCAATAGAAAACCACCAAGAAGTGGACCGAATGCACTTCCTGTAATCCACTGCAAACTCGCCGCCCCCATATAGGTTCCTCTCAAATGCTCAGGGGCCAAATTCGCTACAAACGTCATCTGTACAGGCGACATAATCATCTCGCCTAACGTATATATGGCATAAACAAACATTAACGTCATTAAAATAATTGTAGCATTTGTATCAAATTCTCCAAACCACTTCGGTAACCACCCTATAAAAAACAAACCAATTCCGAACAAACACGCACCGTATAACATCGTCTTTCCAACAGGTTTATCCGTCGCCCATTTTGAAATTTGAAATTGAAATAAAACAACTAATAGACCATTTAATGCCATTAAATATGGGTATGGATTGTTGACTCCAAAAATATCCTTCATTTCGTTATCAAAGTGAAGCGGTAACATGCCTTCTGTTTGAGAAAACCCCATAGAAATAATGATCCCCGCTAACAAATAAATCATTAACGCCTTATCTCTCATTAAAATTTTCCAAACTGCTCCGGATTCCTTCTCTTTATTTTTTTCCGTCATATCCGTAATTTTTGGCATTGTTTCTTTAATAAGTACTAACACTAGTAGCGCATAAAACAACATAGCGGATGAAGCAATAATAAACACGAGGTTCTTTGATAAAACAACTACTGATGCTCCCATTATCGGTCCAATTGCAGCACCAATATTGTGTCCCATTCGCAATAAACCATATGCCTCTGTTCTTTTTTCTGGTGCCGTCACATCTGCCACCATCGCTGATGCTGCTGGATGAAATAAAGAATTACTTAACCCTAAAAAAATAGATAAAATAGCGTATGGAATAAATCCTTCGATAAATAAAAAACCGAGCATTAATAACGCATTACTCGCCATTGAAAATATCATAATTGGCTTTCTTCCATATATATCAGCTATTCTTCCGCCTATAAGCGAGCCAAAGCTTGCAGCTATTGGAGAAAGCGCCATAATGATTCCAACTTGTAATAAAGAATCTACCTTATCTTTTAAATATAGTGCAAAAAAAGGCATTAACATCATCATCGCAATTCCGTTCAAAGTCTCACCGATAAATCGAATCCATACGTTACGATCCATCTCTCTTAGCTCACGCCATGTATTTTTCACATTTTCACCCCTTTAGTTCGCCAACAATTATCTTATAATACATTCAGAAAAATGTAAATTTTCAAAATAAAAATCCATCCTAACAGAATTAGAATGGATTTTTCCACTTATAAATTTGCTACATCTTCTTCTTTTTTACTATTATTTAAAACACTACGCTTTCTACTATAGGCGAAATAAACTACTATACCGATAACCATCCAAACACCAAAACTAATCCAAGCTGTCGCTGATAATTGAAGCATCAAATATAAGCAAAAGATAACTGTTAATGCTGGTAAAAATGGTACGAGCGGCGCCTTAAACGCCCTTGGTAAATCAGGATGAGTTCGTCTCATCACAATGACAGCAACAGCTACAAGTGCAAATGCTGACAAAGTTCCCATATTTACAAGATGTGCTAAAACATTTAAATCTATTAATCCTGAAATAAGTGCTGCAATAATACCTGTTGTCCATGTATTTAAAAATGGTGTTTTAAATTTCGGATGAACTTTAGCAAGACGCTTCGGTAACAATCCATCTCTGCTCATTGCATATGAAACACGAACTTGCCCATACATCATAACTAGCATTACAGTTGTAATTCCTGTAATTGCTCCTACTGATATCACTCCCGCCAAACTATCTTGTCCAATAAATTGAAGTGCGAAAGCAACTGGATCTGATATATTCAACTGACCGTATGGAACAATCCCTGTCAAAATAAGTGAAACAACAATGTAAAGAACCGTACAAACTAGTAACGATGCAATAATTCCAATCGGCAAATCGCGTTGTGGGCGCTTCACTTCTTCTGCGGCTGTTGATACAGCATCAAATCCAATGAATGCGAAGAAAACTGTAGCTGCTCCAGCCATTACACCATCTAACCCAAATGGCATAAAAGGTGTCCAATTTTCAGGTTTTACATAATTAAATCCGGCGAAGATAAAAATGAGAACAACTGCTAGTTTAATAAATACCATTATATTATTTACACGTGCACTTTCACGAACACCTCTAGATAAAAGAGCCGTCATAACTAGAATAATTAGAACTGCAGGTAAATCAATTATTCCACCCTTTCCAGTACCAGGGGCCGAGGAGAGAATGGTCGGAATATGAATCCCAAATCCCTTTAATAACGATTGAAAATACGCTGACCATCCATTGGCTACAGCAGATGTAGCTAATAAATACTCGAGCATTAAATCCCATCCAATTAAGAATGCAAATACTTCTCCCATCGTCGCATACGTGTACGTGTACACACTCCCTGAGACAGGAACTGAAGAAGCAAATTCAGCGTAACAAAATGCAGCAAAGGCACAAGCTAATGCAGCTATAGCAAATGATAATATAATAGCTGGTCCAGAATGTTTCGCTGCTACAACGCCAGTAAGAACAAAAATACCAGTTCCAACAATTGCTCCGATTCCAAGCATTGTTAAATCAAGTGCCCCTAACGTTCTCGATAATGTCTTTTGTTTACTTTCTTGCAGTAACGTTGAAATCGGCTTCTTTTGAAAAATTTGCTTCATACTGTGCTCCTCCACGATTTTAGTTTTCTGAAAATTTAATTTACTTTTTTCATTTTACCTACAGTATGTTTTTTAGTCAATACTTTTGTCGGAATAAACAGAAAACTATCGAGATACGCGCTATACCCTTATCATTCTTTCTATAAAAAGATTCACACAATCATATCTATATATCTTTTCATAACTGTTTTTGGTATTAGTATACATGTCGATTCCACAAAAGAGGCATGCTCCTTTATTGAGCATGCCTCTTTTTACTTATTTCACAGTATATGAACCCTCTTCAATCCAGCTATACATATACTTTTCATCTTCCGTCTCATGTGCTTGTTTCACAATACGAAGCGGACGGAATGTATCTATCATTACGGCTAATTCAAGCGTTTCTTTCTTTCCGATACTTGCCTCTGTTTTCCCAGGATGCGGCCCATGTGGAATCCCGCTCGGATGAAGCGTAATAGAACCTTCTTCCACCCCTTTTCGGCTCATAAAGTTTCCTTCTACATAGTACAGTACTTCATCACTATTTACATTACTATGATAATACGGTGCCGGAATAGATTCTGGATGATAATCGTATAAACGCGGTACGAAAGAGCAAATGACGAAATTATGCCCTTCAAATGTTTGATGTACTGGTGGCGGCTGATGAATACGACCTGTAATTGGTTCAAAATCCTCAACATTAAATACCCATGGATATAAATAGCCATCCCAGCCAACAACATCTAACGGATGGTGCCCTAAAACATGCTTATGCATATAACCCCTCGACTTTGTCATTACGACAAACTCACCTTTTTCATCATATGTCTCCAATTTCTCCGGACCACGAATATCTCTTTCACAAAACGGACTATGCTCTAACAATTGCCCATACTCATTGCGATAGCGACTTGGTGTTGTAATTTGGCTATTCGCCTCTACAACAAGAAACTTAGTCTCTCCTTCATCTGGAATAACACGATAAATCGTTCCAATTGGGATCGTTACATAATCACCTTTTCTATAGTGAATCGTTCCGAACATTGTTTCAATTTTTCCTGTTCCATAATGAACAAATAACATTTCATCGCCATCACCATTACGGTAGAAATAGTCCATTTTTTCTGTTGGAGTCACTACTCCAATTAATAAATCCTCATTCCCAAGAATAAAGGTTCTTCCGCTTACTGCATCGCCAGTTTTTTTATTTTCTTTCGTGCGAAAATGGCGATGTGCAAGAGCTACATCCTCTTCATACTGCAACTGACAAGAATGAGATAATGCCGCATGACCTACTTCCGTTGGCATATAATGATGGTACAAAATAGACTGCGTACCAGAAAAACCTTTCGTTCCCATTACCTGTTCACGATAAAGCGCTCCATCTTTTTTACGAAATTGTACATGTCGTTTATGAGGTAGCTCCCCCATGTGACGATAAAACATGCCCATCACCTGCTTTCATGTCTTTTTTGACCGTATTACGTAATGTACCTAAACCAGTAATCGTAAGTTCTACAACATCTCCATCTTGCAGCCACTCTTCCGTACCAAGCTCCAAAATACAGCCTGTTCCTACTGTTCCAGACCCGATAACATCCCCTGGATATAACGTAACATCTTCCGAAGCACGTTCAATCATTTCAGAGAATGCATAATGAATATCTTGAAAATTCCCTTTTGATAACAGTTGCCCATTTACATGAGCAGTCATCTCTAAATCATAACGATCACCGTTACGATAAACGTCTAATTCCTCTTTCGTAACGAGATACGCTCCTAATGAAGTTGCAAAGTCTTTCCCTTTCGCTGGGCCAAGCCCTACTTTCATTTCTGTTGCTTGTAAGTCTCTTGCACTCCAGTCGTTCATAATACAGTACCCAAAAATATATTCCTCTGCTTGCTCACGAGAAATGTTTCGTCCTTCCTTCCCAATTACGCAAGCAATCTCTAACTCATAATCAAGTTTTTTAGACTTCTTCGGACCAATAACAAAATCATCTGGTCCAATAACAGCACGGTGGTTAGTAAAATAAAAAACCGGGATATCATACCATTCAGGTACAACATCTAGCCCTCTTCTTCCGCGGGCTGTTTTTACATGCTGTTCAAATGCATAAAAATCTCGAATGCTACTCGGATTAGGAATTGCCGCTGCTAATTGAACTTCATCTAAGGAATATATACCCTTCTCAGGATGCTTAATATTACGCAATACTTCTACATACTCATCTGCTTTCTCTAAAAAGGCGAACATAGAAGAAGGTAATAGTCCATCACTCGCAAGATTCATATCGATTACTTTGTCACCTTCAAGCCATCCAGCTCGCATTTCTTTCGATGGGAGACGAAATGTAACAAATTTCATCATGATTCCTCCCTATGAAAATGAAATTTCCACCAACAAAGGAACTCTTGCTGGTGGATACAAATTTTATAAATTTCCGCGACGCTCTTGTTCTCTTTCAATTGATTCGAATAACGCTTTAAAGTTCCCTTCGCCAAATCCACGGGAACCTTTACGTTGGATGATTTCAATAAATAGAGTTGGACGATCTACAATTGGTTTCGTAAAGATTTGTAATAAATACCCTTCTTCGTCACGGTCTACTAAAATCTTCAATTCTTTTAATTTATCAATTTCTTCATCAATTTTCCCCACTCGTGCAGTTAACTCATCGTAATACGTATCTGGCGTATCTAAAAACTCAACACCATTCGCACGAAGCACTTCAATTGTTTTTACAATGTCACTTGTTAATAAAGCGAGATGCTGTACACCCGCTCCGTTATAGAACTCTAGATATTCTTGAATTTGTGACTTTCTTTTTCCGTCTGCTGGTTCATTAATTGGAAACTTAATACGGCTTCCATTCGTCATAACTTTTGACATTAATGCCGAATACTCTGTGCTAATATCGTCATCATCAAAGTGAATCATTTGTTTAAATCCCATGACGTTCTCATAATAACTAACCCATTCTTCCATCTTCTCAACGTTACCAACAACATGGTCTACAGCAATTAAACCGGATTCTTCAAATGGAATATTGAACTCTACCTTTTGAAATCCTGGCATGAATGTTCCTTTATAATTTTTACGCTCTACAAGCGTATGAATTGTATCACCATACGTACCAATAACCGCTTTCTTCAAGGTACCTTCCTCATCTGTTAACTCTTCAGGAGGAGCAATCGCAACAGCGCCACGCTTCACCGCTTCAGAGTAAGCTTTATCAACGTCATCAACAAGTAAAGCCACATCTTTCACTCCATCACCATGAGTCTTTACAAACTCTGCAATACGGCCATCGCTACTTAAAGCTCCAGACACAACAAAACGCATATTCTTTTGCACAAGAACATAAGATACCTTTTCACGGTTTCCTGTTTCTAATCCAGAATAAGCTACAATTTTGAATCCAAATGCTCTCGCAAGATAATAACTTGATTGCTTTGCATTTCCTACGTAAAATTCTATATGATCTACATCACGTACCGGGAAAAAATCCTCCATTTGTGCAGCTAGCGTATCCATAGATTTTTGTTTCATAAATTCCTCATCCCCCTGTAAATAGATTAAATGGTCCATAATTAAACCTAACCGAAAACACTTCCAATGTTCGTTAATAGAAATTAGTTAGCAAGCTAACAAATTATGACCTTTAAAATTTTCTATCTTTTCTGTCAAATTCCTCTTTTTTTCTTACATATAAAATTCGACCTTTTTCTCTTTAAAATACAGTGAAACTTTAATCAGCAGGCTTTTACGGGATAAGGGGATAACATTAATACTTGAGGGGATATATGAGAGGAAAACAAAAAAGACCCCAACATATTAACTATTTACTAATATGCTAGAGTCTTTATTTTTTTAGAATAATGGTACGTACGGTATATAAAAACTTATTGTTATCAATATTCATCATACTAATACATTTGTAAGGAATATAATAAACGCTGTCAATACAGCTGCTCCACCTGCTGATACTAAAATATCCATTTTTGTTACTTGTAATACTTGTTCCTTGTTCATATTCCTCATTCTCCCTTCTTTTGTTTTTGTTACAAAACTTCTACTATACTAATACGCTTGAAAGAAATACGATTAATGCTGTTAATACTACCGCTCCGCTTGCTGATCCTAAGAAGTCACCTTTTGTTACGTTTAATACTTGCTCGTTGTTCATAATTTTCATTCTCCCTTCTCTTATTTTTGTTACAAAACTTCTATTATACTAATACGCTTGAAAGAAATACGATTAATGCTGTTAATACTACCGCTCCGCTTGCTGATCCTAAGAAGTCGCCTTTTGTTACGTTTAATACTTGCTCGTTGTTCATAATTTTCATTCTCCCTTCTCTTATTTTTGTTACAAAAATTCTATTATACTAATACGCTTGATAGAAATACGATTAATGCTGTTAATACTACTGCTCCACTTGCTGATCCTAAGAAGTCGCCTTTTGTTATGTTTAATACTTGCTCGTTGTTCATAATTTTCATTCTCCCTTCTCTTATTTTTGTTACAAAGCTTCTATTATACTAATACGCTTGAAAGAAATACGATTAATGCTGTTAATACTACTGCTCCGCTTGCTGATCCTAAGAAGTCACCTTTTGTTACGTTTAATACTTGCTCGTTGTTCATATCATTCATTCTCCTTTTATAAGTTATCTATATGTAATTTCTAAGAAATGATTAGTTCATAGTTTTCATGTTAACGTTACATTAAAATTAATTACGTAACGTTTGTAACATTAATGTAACATAACTATTATTACGTTGCAATATAATTACGTAAATTTTATTACACTTTTTTTACGTTTTTTTAAATAAACACTCAAAAACCTTGTTTTAATGCGTTTTCTACTACAATCTCGTTTGTAACACTAGTGTAACATTACAGTCATAAAGCGAAATATAATATTATTCATCTCTATTTTGTTACAAAACAAAGTGAAACTTCAATCAGCGAGGGTTCCATTCCCTACTGGTTATTCCCCCTCGCCAATCGAGCTTTTACTGGCAATTAATGCGGGATAAAATACTATCTTTCCAAGATAAGTTTATATGTTTCCTCTATATAACTATGTATAATGGAAACAAAGAGGTGGTCATTTTGAAATTAATCGCACTAGATATGGATGGTACACTACTATCATCTAATCTTGAAATCTCCAAAGAGAACTTACAAGCTATCCAAACCGCAAAAGAAGCTGGTCATATTGTAATGATTTGTTCTGGCCGCGCGAAAGAGGATGCTTTGAAATTATTGGAAGAATATAAACTATCTCTTCCAGTTGGAGCAAGCAATGGGGCAATTGTTTATGTGGACGGAAAAGTAATTAACTCGCGTTGTTTACAAAATGATAAAGTATACAAGCTTGCAAAATTACTAGAATCTGAAGGTTTTCCATATAAGTTGTACACAAATAAAGGGGTTTATTCTCCTTATACATGGCAAGGCCAAGTCATGCAGGCATTCGAAGAAAATAAACATACACTAGATGTTACACTTGAGGAACTTGAAAGAATTACAGAAAAACAAAAGAAATCTAACTTAATTACTGATTTCCAAAAAATAGAGGATGTCGTAAATAATCCAGAATTAGAAATATCTAAATTCTTCATTTTAACATTTAATGCCGCTCATCGTTCACAGCTATTACAAACTTTACAAGAAGATACGGACATTTCAGTTACGGCATCAGCTCCTACTAATGTAGAAATTATGGATAAGCATGGTCATAAAGGGAACGGCCTACAAGAAATGGCAGCTTATTTCAATATACCAATTGAAGATACTGTTGCAATCGGTGACAACTTTAATGATGTGCCAATGCTACAAGTAGCCGGCTTATCAGTTGCAATGGGAAATGCTGAAGAAGACGTAAAAAAATTATGTGACGTTGTTACATTAACAAATAATGAAAACGGTGTTGCTCATGCAATTGAGCAATTTGTATTGAAACAAACTTCATCTAGTAAATAAAGTGAAACTTTAATCAGAGGTGGGGTTCCTCTGATTATTAGTTGAACCAATCGGGCTTTTACGGGCAGTTAATCTCCCACCTAACTTCCCCGCATGTGTCGAATTTTCAGGTGGGAGTCTTACTGCCCGTTAATGCGGGGTAAAAAAAGGACTCTTTCACTTTTTGAAAGAGTCCTTTTTTTTACACATGGTGACAAGCAACAAAATGATCTTCGCCCACATTACGGAATTCTGGTACATTCGTTTTACAAACATCTGTAGCAAAGGGGCAGCGTGTATGAAAACGGCAACCTGACGGCGGATTTGCCGGACTTGGAATATCCCCTTCTAGAATAATCCGTTCTCGCTTAACCGTTGGATCAGGTATTGGTACTGCTGATAATAATGCTTTTGTATATGGATGAAGTGGATTCGCAAATAACTCATCACGTGGTGCTGTTTCCACAATAGTTCCTAAATACATAATTCCAATTTTCGTACATAAGTGCTCCACAACACTTAAATCATGTGAAATGAATAAATAGGACAATCCCTTTTTCTCCTGTAATTCACTAAACAAATTAATGATTTGCGCTTGAATAGATACATCTAATGCCGCAACAGGCTCATCAGCCACAATAAATTCTGGATCTAATACCATTGCCCTTGCAATAACGATACGCTGACGTTGCCCACCGGAAAACTCATGAGGGTACCGGTCAATATGATACGGCGCTAAACCACATAACTCCAATACTTCTATCACCTTTTCACGGACATTTTCTTTCGTCGCTAGTCCGTGAGCCAACATTGGCTCACCAAGCGCTTCTCCAATTCTCATTCTTGGATTTAATGAGCTAAATGGATCTTGAAAGACGAGCTGCATATTAGGACGATGCTTTCTCAGCTCCTCTTTTGACAAAGCATGAATGTCTTGACCTTTAAACTTCACTTCACCTTCTGTTTTTTGAACGAGACGGAGAATTGTTTTCCCTATCGTTGTTTTCCCACTTCCAGACTCTCCTACAAGGCCAAACACTTCTCCTTTATCAATTGTAAAGCTTACCCCATCTACCGCTTTCACATGTCCAATCGTTCTACTAAATACGCCGCCCTTAATCGGAAAATACGTTTTTAAGTTCTTCACTTCTAATAATGGTTCACTCATCGCCCAGCACACTCCTCATATAACCAACAAGCTACTTTATGATTATCGTCATGCACATTAAGATTTGGCGCTTCATTTTTGCATATTTCCATGCAATGTTCACAGCGGCCACTAAAGTAGCAAAACTCATCTAAGCCAACTAAATTTGGAACTTGCCCTGGGATAGAATAAAGTTTATCTGTTCGTTTCCCCATTACTGGTTTTGATTTTAGCAACCCTTGCGTATATGGATGTTTCGGATTTTGAAATATCTCTAGTACCGGTGCCTCTTCAATAACTTTTCCGCCATACATAACGACAACGTAATCGGCCATTTCCGCTACAACACCTAGATCATGTGTAATTAATAAAATGGATGTTTTAAATTCCTCTTTTACTTGTCTTAGTAAGTCTAATATTTGAGCTTGAATCGTAACATCAAGGGCCGTTGTCGGTTCATCAGCAATTAATAACTTTGGATTACAGCTAAGTGCAACAGCAATCATAATACGTTGTAACATGCCACCGCTTAGTTCGTGCGGATAAGAATGGACAATTTCATCAGCACGAGCAATACCAACTTTACGAATTAATTCAATTGCCTTCTTATATGCTTCATTTTTACTAAGTAGTTCGTGTTCTCTTAGCGTCTCAACAATTTGCTCTCCTACAGTGAAGACAGGATTTAGCGATGTCATCGGTTCTTGGAAAATCATCGCAATGTCATTGCCTCGTAAATTACGAAGCTCTTTCTCTTTCATATCTAAAAGGCTTTTTCCTTCATATAAAATATCTCCACCTACTACACTGCCTGATTCAGCAATAAGCCCCATAATAGATAGCGCCGTTACACTCTTTCCACAGCCTGATTCACCTACAACACAAACTGTTTCACCTTCTCGAACTGCAAAACTAACATGATTAACAGCCTTTACTGTTCCTTCTTCTGTCTGAAAATGTGTTTGTAAATCTTTCAGCTCAACTACCGCTTTACTCATGCTTCCTCACCTACCGTCTCATCTTTGGATCTAACGCATCACGAAGTGCATCACCAAGTAAGTTAATTGATACAACTGTTATAAAAATTGCAAAACCGGGCGGGATCCATAACCACGGACGCTTTTGGAAGTCAATTAATGAGTTAGCTGCACTAATCATATTTCCCCACGATGGTGTAGGTGGAACGACACCAAGGCCTAGATAGCTTAGTGCAGACTCTCCTAAAATAGAACCCGCAACACCTAATGTTGATACAACAATTAATATCGGCAAAACATTCGGGATTAAGTGATATACAATTTTCCGGTAATCGTTTATCCCGAGCACATCAGCAGCTTGCATAAACGATTGTTCTCGTAACGATAAAATTTGACCTCGTACGAGGCGTGCAAGTCCTGGCCAACCTACTAAACTTAAAATAATCATAATGACATAAAGACGATAATCAGATGGTACTTTCCATTCTGACAAAATAGCTCCCATTATAATAAGTAACGGTAATCCTGGCATCGACATTAAAATATCAGCAAGACGCATTATAATATTGTCGACGATACCACGGTAAAAACCTGCAATAGCTCCTAATAAAGCTCCAAGTATAACCGATAAGACCATTGAAGCTAAGCCAATTGTTAATGAAATACGTCCCGCTTGCATAAGTCTCGTTAAAATATCTCTTCCTAATTGATCTGTACCGAGCCAATGAGAAAAACTAGGTGGTTTATTAATTAGCGTAACTTGTATTTTCCCTGATGCATACGGCGAAAAAAATGGACCGATAAAACAAAATAAAAACATAAAAACTAATGCATAAAACCCTATAAGTGCCATTTTATTTTTCTTTATCCTTTTAAAAGCTTGCCTCCACGGCGATGATTCATTCCGTCTTTTCTTCTTTGCCTTTTTCTCTGTAATTGCTGTAACAGTTTCCATCTCATTCCCCCCTTACTTCAACCGAATACGTGGATCAACAACTGCATATACAATGTCTGCTAAAAAATTTGAAACGATTGTTAAAACTGAAAGGAACATTGTAAATGCCATCAATACTGTATAATCACGGAAATTAAGTGCTTCTAATTGAATATTACCGATACCTGGCCAGTTAAAAATTTGTTCAATAATAATTGCCCCTGAAAATAAGCCTGGTAATTCAAAGGCTAATAAAGTAATCGCCGGCAAAATTGCATTTTTTAATGCATGCTTATAAATAACGGTCTTCTCCTTTAAACCTTTTGCTCGTGCTGTTCGTATGTAATCTTGTCTCACAACCTCTAACATACTCGTTCTAAAATAACGAGTTAATGAACCTACTCCAAGAAGGGTTAAAATAAACACCGGTAAAACCATATGCTTTGCAACTTCTATTACGTAAGCTAATCCAGTCGAATTACTCCCGACATCAATCATTCCGCCTATCGGTAACAGCTTAAAGTCAACCGCAAACACTTTAATTAAAAACAAACCGATAAAGAATGAAGGGAATGACATTGCTGCAAAGACACCAATTGTTACAAGTTTATCGAATAAAGAATGTTGCTTCGTCGCCGAAAATACACCGATAATAAGTGCAATTAGCCAAATAAAGAACAACGCAATAAATGCTACACTAAAAGAATTCCAAATAAATTTATTTAATAGTGATGTTACAGGTTCTTGATATTGAAGCGAGAAGCCAAAATCCCCTTGCAATGCATTACCTAACCAATGAAAATAACGCTCAACAATCGGCTTGTTCAACCCATACAATTCCCTAAGTTCAGCTGCTCTTTCTGGTGTAATCTTTGGATTCGAATCAATATAATCCCCTGGAAGAAGCGCAAACAGGAAAAAGATAATAATTGATGTACCAAACAGTGTAGGAATCATTTGCAACAACCTACGAACAATATATGTTTTCACCCTTTTTCTCTCCAATCTTATGCTTAAAATAGAAGAACATTTTTTCGAATCAGCACATTACTAGCCGAATGAAAAAATGTCTTCTATTTATACACTCTTCTCGTTATTTTTCAAGTGATAATACTGGTAAGTTTGCGCTAATACTGTTGTATTTTTCAGGGTCAATGCCTTTTAAATTCCCGTTGTACCCTGTAATTGTTCTACGGTAGTTTAATAGAATTACGGGTGGGTCATCACTTAACTCTTTATATAATTCTTTATAAATAGGTTTACGTTTTTCAATATCAACTGTCTCAATACCCTTTTTAATTAACTCATCTACTTTCGCATTTTTATAACCAAGGCTCTTCTCATTGACACCAGACAAATATTCACCAGCTGTTTCACTCGGATCACTTGTAATCGGTGTCGAAACAGAAGCTAAATCATAGTCACCTTTATTTACCTTCGAAAGCATAGTATTAAAGTCCATAAATTCAGGGTTAAATTCTACACCTATTTCTTTATAATTCTCTTTTGCAATTGGAATTAATAAATCACTATCTTTAGCCGAACTTGGGCCGAAATAAGAAAGCTTTAATTTTTGACCATCTTTTTCACGAATTCCATCCGAACCAACTTTCCATCCAGCTTCATCTAATAATTTTTTCGCTTTTTCTTTGTCGTATTCATATTTATTAACTCCTTCTTCCGTATAAGCCCAAGAGGTTGGATGAATTGGTACATTAGCTACCGTACCGTATCCTTTCAATGCTGTATCAACATATTTTTTACGATCTAATCCGTAAATAAGTGCTTGACGAACCTTTTTATCCTTTAAGTACGGCTTATTATTATTCATATAAATATAACTAAATGATGCTGCTGTTTCGATTTGGATATTTGCAAATTCTAAAGTCTTAGCCTGTTCAAGAACTTCGTCACCAGTACCTAGGCCAGTGTAGTCAACCTCACCTGTTTGGAATAATTGAAGCTTCGTATCACCAGAAGTAATTTTATAAATGAAGTTTGGAATTTTTGGTTTACCCGCATAATAATTTTCATTTGCTACAAATCGAACTTCTTGCCCTGGGATATACTTTTCAAATTTATATGGACCCGCAGCTATCGGTTTTTCATATAACGCTTTTAAGTAATCTAAACTTGCATTTTGTTTATAATCTTTTCCATAATAAGCTTTTGATAACACCTCTCCACCTAAAGCTGTTAGTGCCTGTGAATTAACTTTTTCAGTTGTAATTTTAATTGTCTGTGGATCAACAACTTGAATTCCTTCAATAGAATTTGCTTTTCCTTCTTTATATTCTTTACCGCCTTTAACAGCATATTGAGAAATGTCTTTGTCACCTTCATATGCCTTATCATGTAAAAGCGTCAATGTGAACGCTACATCATCTGCTGTTAATGGTGAACCATCGCTAAATTTCAAATCTTTACGTAAATGGAATGTATATGTTAACTGATCAGAGGAAATATCCCACTTCTCAGCTAATTCTGGAGTTGGCTTTCCTTGTTTATCTGTAGATACAAGAGATGCAAAAATAACTGAAGTGACGTTTCCATCCCAACCATTTTGTTGGAAATATGGTAAAAATACGCCGCCTGGTTTACTAATACCAACTACTAACGTATCTTTTCTATTCTTCGCTTTATCTGGTACTTTCGTCTTATCTGTCGCAGCAATCTTTTCAACTTTTATATTTTTTAAATCTTGCTGTTTAACTGGTTCTGTAGAAGCCGTATCCTCCTGTCCCCCGCAAGCAGATAACACAAACGAACTACTCAGTAATACTGAAAATAAACCAGCCCATTTTTTTGTCTTTTTCTTCATTGTCCCCACCCTAACTTTTTTTTAATAATTACACCTTATGAACTGCTTGCCTTATGTATGCCTCCCACAGCAACATTTTATAGCCAATCGGAAAAGTCGGTTTTTAACGTAAAAAAAGATGTTTTTGAGGGGTAACAATCTTATTCCGACTTTTCCGGTAGACTTTATGGTTATCAGCTTATATCTTTCAGTATATTTTGTCAATTATTTCTATATAAATATTTTGAGAGTTCTCCAAAAATTATTGAGCAATATTCAATTTAGGTAAACTTAACAATATACCATTATAGTTATCTTCTTGTAATCCTTGAATTCGTGCGTTGTGAGCAGAAACGACTTTACTATTGTTTAAGAAAATAACAGGTGGATCCTCACTTAACTCTTGATATAGTTTTTTATAGATTTCTTTTCGTTTTTCAATATCCAATGTTTCTAATGCCTGCTTAGCTAATTCATCTACTTTCGGATTATGATATCCATCATAATTACGCTTACTTGTCGAAACAAACTCCTCAATTGTTCCGCTCGGATCATCAATCATCGGTGTGGAGACCATTGCTAAATCATAATCTCCTTTAATTACCTTGGAAATCATCGTATTAAAGTCCATGTATTCAGGGTTGAAATCTACCCCAATTTTTTTATAATCCTCTTTCATAACGGGAATCATCACATCATTGATTTTACTTGCAGAAGAGGCAAAATAACTTACCTTCAATTTTTGGCCATCTTTTTCACGAATTCCATCTGAACCAGCTTTCCAGCCAGCTTCATCGAGCAATTTCTTCGCTTTTTCTAAATTATATTCGTATTTATTGATTCCTTCTTCTGTATACGCCCACGAAACTGGTGTAATTGGTACATTAACAAGTGAAGCATAACCTTGGAAATACGTATCAATTACTTTTTGGCGCTCTAATCCGTAAATAAACGCTTGGCGTACACGTTTATCTTTAAAGTAGGGCTTCTTATAATTCATTTTAATATAGCCGTAAGAACTTCCTGTATACACATTAATATTAGCGAAACCTAGATCTTTTAATTGCTCAATCGTTTCCGCATTTGTCGTGAAGCCATCATAATCTACTTCTCCCGCTTGAAATTGTTGCAAATTCGTATCACCTTTTGTAATTTTATAAATAAAGTACTCAATCTTCGATTTACCTTCAAAATAATTTTCATTTGCTACAAAACGAACTTCTTGACCTGGAATATATTTATCTAGTTTATAAGCTCCTGCTCCCATCGGTTTTCCGTATAACTCTTTTAAATACTCTAAATTTCCTTGCTTATATTCTTTACCGTAATAAGCTTTTGATATAACTTCTCCACCAATTAACGATAATGTTTGGGCATTTACCTTTTCAGTTGTAATCGTAATTGTTTTCGGATCGATGACTTGAATCCCCTCAATAGATGTAGCCTTTTCTTCTTTATATGCTTGTCCCCCCTTTATTGCTGTTTGACTTATGTCCGTTGCACCACTATAAGTTGGATCATGCAGTAACGTTAATGTAAATGCTACATCATCCGCTGTTAACGGTGAACCATCACTAAACTTTACATCATCGTTCAAATGAAACATATATGTAAGCTGATCCTCCGAAATATCCCACCTCTTCGCTAGAATTGGGATTGGTTTCCCCTCCTTATCCAATCCAACGAGAGGAGCAAAGATAGCTTGTGTTATATTACCATCCCACCCATTTTCCATAAAATGCGGAAGGAATATCCCGCCAGGGCTCGGCATTCCCACTACAAAGGTATCTTTTCTTTCTTTTGCCTTTGCTGGACTTTTTGCTTTGTCACTCGCCTTAATAAACTCATCTTTTACTTTCGGCATCTTTACTGCTTCATTTGTACTTTTCTCTTCCTTAGCACATCCTGCTAATAAAACCGATGTACTAAGGAATGTAGCAAGTAACCCTTTCAAAGCCTTTCGCATAATTCTCACCTTTACTTTCCTGTTTTTTAATTAAGAGGTAACATAACGCCCCTTTCTGTAACTATCTTTATTTTACCTATAAAAATAGTGCGAATTAATTTTAAGATTATTCCTTTCCAATAGTCATGTCAATCCTTGCTAATTGTTTTCTCTCAAAAAAACAAAAAACACCTTCTATTACCTAATAGCCACGCATAGAATAATAACAATTAACTACCAAAAAGGGGGCGAAAATATGGACAACCTATTCCAATATGTCCTGCACTATGTATTATTGACACTCATGATAGTCGGGGCGTTATTACTATTCCCTTTCTTCCCAAAGTTCGTCCTCTTTTTAGCTTTTTTTATTATGCTCGGGATCGCTATTATAATTTCAACGAGAGAAGATGCCACACAAAAAGAAAGCAGAGTTCAGCGCGTAAAGCTGTGAACTCTGCTTTCTTTTTTCAGTCATAACGTATTCTTATTAAACCAATTACGAAAAATACTCCCGCAAATAAAATGAGTATACCAATATATCCTCCTATATCTGCTAATGTACCTCCCCTTACAATTAACTCAGTAAAGCCACGCATCGCCCACGTTTGCGGAACAAAATTTGAAGCCGCTTGCATCCATGAAGGCTCAATTTCAATTGGCCAATAAAGACCACTAATCATACACGTTGAAATTACAACGATATTCCCTAGTGCGGACTGCTGTTCTGCTGTTTTCACGATACTTGCCAATAATAAAGCTAGACCAATAACCGCTAATAGTAATACTGAAACGAGTGTAATAACCCCTAATAAATTTCCCCACTGCACATCAAATAATAAATGCGTTAATATCATTAAAACACCAAATTGAATCCACCCTATTAAAAAGAAGGAAAGGATATATCCTGCTAGTATTTGAATTTTTGAAACTGGTGCCCCTAATAAACGAGACCAAACACCAAGTTGTCTAGCTTTCAAAATAGTTCCCGTCGCACTTAACATGACAATCATGACGAATAGAATTGAAAAACCTGTAGCTCGCCCTGTAACGTTATTTAACTTTTGATCATCGTGTAAAATCGATTCTTTTTGAATCGAAACAGGATCTATTTTTGTATAAATTGTTTCATACATCGTTTCCCACGAAGTGTTACTTTTCTTCTCAAAATCTCTTGCTGCACTAACTTCTATCTCCATCTTTTTTAATGCACTTGCTAATACTTGCTCTACAGAAGTTCCACCCGTAAAATCAGCACTGGCTTGAAATTGAATATTTTCTACTTTTCCATCTAGCATACTCTTTTGAAAATCTTTCGGAATGATGATTATACCAGATGATTTCTTGTCTTCGATCCTCTGTGTCCCTTCCCTATACATTACCTTTTCTATAGAAATTAAATCGCTTTTCTTTATTTCCTCATAATACTTGCCAGATAATACAGAACCATCTTTATCTACTAAACTAACATTTACTTTCTCATTCCCACTTCCGCCTAAAAGTCCACCGAAAATGAGTGTGAAAATAATAGGCATTCCAAACATGAGTATATAACTTTGTGGCTTAATTAAAATTTGTTTTAACTCTAGCCAACAAAGCGCCCAAACCTTCTTCATCATTTCCCCTCCTATCTCGTACGTAAACGTAACGTTCCAATCATAACGGAGATAATTCCTGCACTACATAAACTTAAAATGACAGGGAATAGCACATCCCAAGATGTTCCCGACATAATATTTAAGAAGCTCGTAAGTGCCCATTTATTCGGAGCAATATTCGCAACTGTTTGAAGTGTATCGGGAAATACGTAAATCGGTAACATTGATCCCCCTAATATAGCTAGTATTTGAATACCGATTCCCCCCATTAAATCTGCTGTTTTTTCCTCACGAATAAAGGCTGCAATTAACATGGATAAACCAGAAACACAAATTGCATAAGAAATCCCCAACACTACTATTTGAGACACGTCTTCGCCCCATTCCACATGAAACATAAAGTGTGTAGCAACTATAAATATTCCAAGTTGTACACAGGCAAATAGTAATGTACCTAAAAACTTCCCAAATAAAATTGAAAATGAGCTCGTCGGTGTACTGAACAAACGCGCCAACGTTTCAGTTCGTTGCTCTGTTACAACTGACTTTGCACCTACTGTTATGTTATATAGTAAAAACATGACTAACATTGCTGCTGCATAATATTGCATGGCTACAACTGTTTTTTTACCTATCGTTCCTTTTTGGATGTTATCCACACTTGCAGTTGCTATCGTCTGTAGGCTTCCACTTACTTCTTTTGCAACTTGTGCTAGATCACCATGCTGAGATTTTGCTAATTCTGTTACAACACTTTTAGTAGATACTGCGACTGTTTGAACACGTTCCGAAAAAGAGCGGATCATTGACTCGGCAATTTTTGCTTGTATATCTTTTGATGGGTCTATAAGTACCGTTGGTTCTTTTAATTTCCCATCTTGCACTTGTTCGCTCCATTTATTTGGGATAACAATTCCTACATCTATTTTCTTTTCCTTTAACATATCTTCAAGCTCTTCCCGAGAGTTAACTACCTTTACTTTCACATCATCTTTTATTTCTTTAGATTGCAATACATCTTTTTGAAAGACATCTGCAAACTCATCCGTTCCCTCTTGATAATAGCCAATTACTGTTTTCGGTAGTCCACCACTATCAAATACATTACTTAACGCTGAACCTAAAATCGCTGTTAATAAAAGCGGCATAATTAACATCATCATAAAGCCGCGGCGATCAATTAAACGGATTTTCAAATCTTTCCATGCAATAATGAAACTTTTCATCTCACACTAACCTCCTTAATCACGCAGTGAACGTCCTGTTAATTGTAAAAAGAGTGCCTCTAAATTCGGTTCTTGTACTTCCAGTTTTAAAATTTGAGCGTTGTTCTCAACAACTACGGAAACAACTGTACCAATTGCCTCGCCACCATTTAGTCCAATGTCAATTGTGCTAGTATCTTCGTCAAAAATAATCCGCTCAACAACAGGTAGTGCTTTCAACTTTTGTAGCAGTTCCGTACTATAGCGATTTAATTGTAATTTCACTATAAACCCATCTGTCAGACGATTACATAACTCTCTTTTCGTTCCTAGTGCAATTACCTTTCCATGATCAACGATGGCAATTCGCTCACATAAATACTCAACTTCTTCCATGTAATGACTCGTATAAATGACCGTCATACCTTTTTCATTTAACTTTTTAACAGTCTCTAAAATATGATTTCTCGATTGCGGATCAATCCCGACTGTCGGTTCATCCATAATTAATAACTCTGGTTCGTGCATAAGTGCTGCACCAATATTAATACGCCTTTTCATTCCACCTGAAAATGTTTCAATTTTATCTTTTCCCCGATCCTGTAAACCGACGTAAGCTAACACTTCCTCTGCTCGCTCTTTTGCAACTTTCCCATTTAAACCGTACATCTTTCCCCAAAAAATCAAATTTTCCTTCGCTGAAAGTGTCGGATACAGCGCAATGTCTTGCGGGACAATACCGATTTTCTTTTTCGCTTCTAATGGATACTCTTTTACAGATTTCCCACCAACTTTTATATCACCACTATCGTATGGAATTAACCCACAAATCATTGATATCGTCGTTGATTTCCCCGCTCCGTTTGGTCCAAGCAATCCAAATGTTTCACCTTTTTTCACTTCAAAAGAAACATTCTTTACGATTTCCTTCTTGCCAAATGATTTCGTAATATGATCTATGACTAACATATTGATTCAGCCCCTTTGCATTCATCTATACTTTCATTGTAGAAAAATATCTTCTTCTCTCCATCACCCTTGAGATAGAAATACAAAATAAAAAAGCAGCAAATTCCGCTGCTTTTTCATACTTATATATGCCAAAAGTCATGTGTATGTCGTAATACCATACCTTACTGCGTATATTGCTGCTTGTGTTCGATCTCTCAGTTCTAGCTTACTAATCAAATTAGAAACATGATTCTTTACAGTTCCCTCTGTAATGAATAACTTTTCAGCAATCTCTTTATTATTTAAACCAAGCCCAATTTCCCTTAAAACACCCACTTCACGCTCAGTTAATTGTTCTAGTTGTTTTGGCAGGGGGCACTCTACTGCTACTTTTGTCTTTTTTAATTCCTTTACAATTTGCGCTGTTATATCTTGAGGAAGCACAGCACCTCCACCGTGTACCGTTAAAATGGCTTGAACGATTACATCCGTCTCCATGTCCTTCAATAAATATCCGCTCGCTCCTTGCTCTAATGCTCCAAAAATAAGCTCACTATCACTAAAAGTCGTTAACATAAGAACCTTTATATGAGGAAACTGTTCTCTAACTAAACGAGTTCCTTCAACACCATTCATACGAGGCATCCGAATATCCATCAAAATAATTTCAGGCTGTAATTGTTTCACCTTTTGTACGACTTCATCCCCATCACTAGCCGTCCCTACCACTTCCAGTTCCGGACGTAAATTTAATATCATTGCCAATCCATCACGAATCAGTGATTGATCATCAACAATCATAATTCGAATCATAACGCTCCCCCTATTATCCATGTTTTTTCTCGCAGTGGGAATTCGATTTTCAGGCGAAAACCTTTTTCTATTTCACTCTCAAATTGAATGCTTCCACCATGCTCCTCCACACGTTCTTTCATATTAAGCAGCCCAAACCCAGGGCTTACTTCATTGGCTCCCATACCATTATCGGAAATACATAACTTAACCTGTTCCACTGAGCAAACTAAACTTACTTCACATAAACTGGCTTTCCCGTGACGTTTTGCATTCGTTAAAGACTCTTGCATAATACGAAGCAACGTAGGCTGTAGTGACAACGGAATCACAACCGGATCCCCTTGTAATTGAAAAGATACTTGTACTTTCGTCGCTTTAGAATATCCATGTAACATTTCTCGCATATTCTCTATTATATTCCCTAGTTTACTTTCTTCTTTTAAGGCATGCACAGAAGCTCTTACTTCTTGAAGTGATTTTCTAGCTAACCCATGACATGTATGTAAAACCTCTTCCGTAGCGTCCAATTTTTGTTTCCATAAAGCCTCTGCCAGTTGCAACTGAACAAGTAAAGCAGTCATATTGTGACCGACGGTATCATGAATTTCTCGGGCAATATCATTCCGTTCCCGAACAGCTGTCAATTCTTCCACCTCTTTAGCATATAGCCGTAATTGTTCATGTGCTTCTTTTAAAGCTGTATGAGATAATGCTAATTCCCCATATTGCTCATCTACCATTTGCCTAGCAGCTGTAAGTTTTTTTATTAAGTTTCCAGCTAAAGCACTAAAAATGATAAACATAAAGTTAATTGCATTACTCTCCAATTCCAAACTCCCTGTATGTTGGTACGTATGCATTATATTTATAAACCAACAAAGAAAGAAAAAAGCGATGAAAAAATAAGTCATACTTTTACGCCAATCATGAATAAATAATCCTACCGCATCAATTCCAAATATAATTAAATACAAACATGTCTCGGGAAATAAAAATCCTAATAATGCTGTGACAATACCGTTTGCGAGCAAGGTATAAAAAATGAGTTTCCTACTCTCTTTTGCTTTTACAAGTAAAATATGATTCACAATATAAATGAAAAGTGCAATACCGACAAAAATTTGTAAATTTGCTGTTTCACGTGAAACATGATTTGCGTAAACGAAACAAATCATAACGATTGTAGCAATCCGCGCGTATCCTAACATAAAATTCTCCTCACATTTTAATAACCTAAAGTTCGTCTCGTTATCGCATCAACAAGAAAATTATACCAATTTTTCCTCTTTCCTTATAGAAAAAAGAACAAGCCCTCCCTCAAAACATGAGAAAACAACTTGCTCTTCCATTCTATTTTCTTTACCCCACAATATTCTCTAACTCATTATATAACTCCGCTCGTAAAAACTCTTTTTTCGTTTTTTCTTCATACAATTGTTCAAGCATTTCAACATCAACTACATGTTCCATTTTACATTCAAGTGCATATATATCTTCTTCTATATGCACTAACTCGCTTTCAACTTCCTCTAAATTCCTAGCCTTCTTCTTTTTTATAGGCATTACTTCTAACGCTCTATTCCCTTGCTGTTGCTGTTGCTGCTTCTGTTTTGCTACTTGTTTCTCAATTCTTTCTTCCCACTTTTGACGAGCCCATGCATAGTTCCCTGCAAACTCAAATAATTTGTGCTCATCAATCCAATATGTCTTTTCAAACAATTTATTTAAGAAATAACGATCATGTGAAACAGCTAAAATCGTCCCGTTATATTGTTCAAGGGCTTCCTCTAAAACTTCCCTTGATTCAATATCAAGATGATTCGTCGGTTCATCTAAAATAAGAAAGTTAACATCTTGATACATAAGTTGCGCGAGTCTTAGCCTCATTTTCTCTCCACCGCTAAGTTGCGTTACTTTCTTAAAAACAGCTGGACCATAAAATAAAAATCGCGCTAATATATGTCTTGCTTCTCCCTCTGTTACAGCTACACAATCTCTGAAAGCTTCCAATACATTGTTCTTCATATTCCCGTACGCATGTTGCGATAAATAACCGATTTTCACACTACTACCAATCCGAATTTCACCAGCATCTTGCTGCATTTCTTCTAGTAGTAGTTTTAATAACGTAGTCTTTCCTGTACCATTACGTCCAACGATAGCTGCGCGCTCCTGAAAACGAATATGCAAATTTGCTTTCTCAAATAAAGGTCGTTCAGCAAATCCTTTACTCACTTCTTTCATTACAACAACATCTTTTCCGCTTCTCTCTTGCCCTTCAAACTGAAGTCCCATCTGTTTTCTATCCAAAATGGGTCTCTTTAGTTTCTCTATGCGCTCTAATGCACGTTCCATATTTCTGGCTCTCTTATGCAATCCTTCATTCGGCGGATTCGCTTGATTTGCCCATTCACGTAGACGCTTAATTGCTTCTTTCATTTTCTTTATTTTCTTTTGCTGTTCTTGATACGCTTGAAATTCTTGAAGCAACCTTTCTTCCTTTTCCTCAACAAACTGTGAATAGTTCGTATGATATACGTGAATTTCTCCATCTTCTAAATCAAAAATTTTCGTTACAACTTCATCAAGGAAATAGCGATCATGCGAAATGACCATAACTGTTCCTGTATACTCTTTTAGAAATTGTTCTAACCACTCGACTGCAAATAAGTCCAAATGATTTGTTGGTTCATCTAACAAAAGTAAATCTGGTTTCTGCAATAGCATATACGCAAGGCTTACTTTTGTTTGTTCTCCACCACTTAACTCCATAAATGATCGAGGAAATAGTTCCGTCACCTGTAGACCATTTGCTACCTTCATAATATTCGCCTCTATTTCATAACCACCGAGAAACGCGTACCTTTCTTGAATTACTCCGTATCTCTCCATCAATTTTTGTAAAGCAGATGATTCCTGTTCTTCCGCCATATTTTTTTCTAAAGCATGCATTTCTATCTCCAACTCTTTTTCCTTTTTAAAAGCGGAGCTTAATACATCATATACATTCATTTCATTATTGAATTTTGGAATTTGTGCTACATGACCGATGCATGTACCTTTCTTCATATGAATGGCTCCTGCATCCAAACTCTCCATTCCTGTTAGAAGCTGAAAGATAGTTGTCTTCCCACTACCGTTACGACCAACTAATCCAATACGTTCTCCATTCTTTATTTCAAGCGATATATTTTCAAATATGATGTTTCCACCAAAAGATTTCTTTACATTATTTACACTACAAATTGTCATTTTCCGTACTCCTTTCAATATAAAAAACCATGGGAAAGAAACATTCCCCATGGTTTTTGGCATAGAAAAAGGAAGCCAAATAGCTCCCTTTTCACACGTTTATCAAAAATGGGTGAAGAGACTTCTATCGTTCAATAGCTACTATGCAATTGTTAAAAAAGGGCATACGTATCCCGTTAACAACTACATCATGAAAAATCGCACGACAAAAATAGATATAATCTAAAAATTTGGCACGCGCAGCTAAAGAACGTTTCATCTCATTCACCCCTTTCGTACGGAATTTAATACTTACTTCTTTATTATACTTTCCCATTTCATGTTTGAATAGTCATTTTTCTGAAAATAATGAAGATAGACTAAACATTTCAATAAGTGACATCCAATCTTACAAAACTGTTATGTTCACGTAATGGAAAGCGATAGTACGAAAAGATGCCTCCCTATACAATAAAGATATAAACAAGAGAGACAAAAACAAGGAGGAAACAATCATGATGAAAGAACTCGTAAAAGCGATCTTTGAGGTATTAGTGAACGGACAAGCAGTTGTAAAAGAACTAAACGAACTATAAAAAGGAGTGAAGGAATATGATGAACATGGTGAAAATGGTTTTACACGCTTTAATCGATGCAAAAGCAGTTAGCCAAGAATTAAACCAACAATAAAAAGGGGTATATGAATATGAAGAAAGCCATTATTGTAATCGCAAGTACAGCAATTGCCTTATACACAATAAAAAATAGAAAAAAGAAACAAGATGAAAATGCTCTATATTATCCATACACACTATTAAAGAAAAAATAAAAGACAAGGTACCCTATTGCAATGAGGATATCTTGTCTTTTATTTTTCCCTATTCCCTTTAAAGGATTTCCTTCTCCTTTTCCCGAATGTATTAAGCGGGATTTTTACATATATTTTAAAGGGGCATATATACAAATGGATACACAACAACTATATTTTTTAAACGATATCGGTAAACAAAAACCAGAAAGTATTCGGAACAGAAGCACTACATGTCCTTTTTGTGACAGAGAAAATTTAACGGATATTTTAGCAACTGAGGGCTCTATTATTTGGTTAAAAAATAAATTCCCTACATTAAAGGATACCTTTCAAACCGTGCTAATCGAAACAGATAATTGCGAAGACCATATCGCAACATATACAGAAGAACATATGCGAAAACTAATTCATTTCTCTATTCAACATTGGTTAAATTTACAGGAAAACGAAGACTTTTCATCTGTAATTTTATACAAAAATCATGGTCCGTTTTCAGGTGGGAGTTTGCACCATGCACATATGCAAATTATCGGAATGAAACATGTAGACTATCTTAAAAATATTGATGAAGCAAATTTCCAAGGGGTAATTGTTCAAAAAAATGAACGCATTGAACTCAACATTTCAGAGCGTCCTATTATCGGCTTTACTGAATTTAATATCATCATTGAAGATATTGCATTTATAGATGAAATGGCCAATTATATTCAGCAAACCGTACGTTACATACTGACAGATTTCCACAAAGGGTGTAGTAGTTATAACTTATTCTTCTATCACCTAAATGGAAAAATCATTTGTAAAGTTGTTCCTAGGTTTGTCGTTTCACCGTTGTATGTAGGATATAAAATACCGCAAGTTTCTACAAAACTAGAAGATGTGAAAATACAACTAGTGCAGTATTTCACGAGAGAAAAGGATGAAATTATTCATAAAAAAACAGAGTAGGTATAGAAAACCTACTCTTTAATTACACCTTTATTTCGATAGTATACATCCTCTAATCCGATATTATACTTCATATTGTTATCCGTCCACTCTGGTCCTAAATTCCCTGGCCATCCAGATGTATTCGCTATATATTTCAGTAATGCAAAATCAGTCAAACCTTTTTGCACCCCGCGCTTATATCCTTTCATTAAATGCGGCATTGCAATTTGCGCATTTGTACGCGGATCTTTCAACTCTTCATCAGTTAAATGCTCTGGTGCAAGCCCACCACCGCGGTGTAATTGAAACAATCCGAATGAAGTTCCGTTATCTCCAACACTTCTTGGATTTAACCTACTTTCATGTTCGGCAATTGTAAGAGGTATCCATTCTGGAAGGTTTACTTTCTTTGCTTCCTCTATAATAATTTGTTTCATCTGTTTTGCTTCCTCTGAATCAACATAGCTTGTCTCATTCATTAGTTTATCCATTCCTTCAGACTTTCCTTGGAAATATAAATACACTCCAAGAACAACTAAAAATCCTACAAAGAATTTCTTCACTACCTCTACCTCTTTCTCCGCTGAAATTTGTCCCCTTTCAGCCTTCCCTTTACAATTACCTACACTCTATCGTTCTCTTACTCTTCCATCATAGCAAATAACTATACATATTTTCATCATGCTTTAGACCGATTTTGCGAAAAAACAGTTGGTAAATACGTGCAAAAATGTAACTTACATGGACTACAACTTATTTATTGTATATAATTGTAAATTGAATTCTATATAGACTAGGAGCATATATAAATGAAAAAATTCCTACTACTCTTTTTTAGTATTTTACTACTCATTCCTATACACACATCTGCGCAAACATCATCCAAGCCAAAAGTACTTATTTTGTATAGTACAGAAGACAACAAAATTACAAACAATGTACAAATCCTTAATACTCAGTTAGGGCACTTTACAAAAGATATAACAGTAAAAAGTTTAAACGAGGTAAATGAAACCACTAACTCATCTTCTTATACACATATTGTTTATATCGGAGAGAAAAAAGAAGATTTTTCTACTGAAGTAAAACAATTTCTAGAAAACTTCTCAGGTCCAGTATTAGTTTTAGGACAAAATGTTAAACAATTATCTAATCGTTTTTCTTTCATTACCTCGAAAGAAACCGATATACGAATTCACACTATAGAATATCCGACTAACCAGTTAAAAAATGAATTACATGAAGAACGCTTAATGAAGAAAGTTGAAACAAAAGGAACAACTCTTGCTTACGCCTTGAGTACTGATGGAACTCATCCGTTAATCGTTCAGCAAGGAACATCCTATTATGTCGCAACTCCAAACCTTTTTGATTGGATGTCTCATTACGTCGGTGAAATGCTATTTTCTTACTTCGAACAAAAGCCTATGACAAATAAAACTTCAGCTTATTTACGTCTTGAAGACGTTCACCCAGCTGTAGATGTAAAGCAATTAAAAGAAATTGCTGAATTACTAAAAGAGAAAAAACTTCCTTATATGATTACCGTTATCCCTGTTTACAAAGATCCCAACACAGGAAAAACAGTACATTTAAAGGATAACTCTGAATTAGTCAATGTTTTACGCTTTATGCAAGATAACGGCGGTTCTATCGTTATGCATGGTTACACTCATCAGTTTTATGATAGTGAAACTGGTGAAGGTTTTGAATTTTGGGATGTAAAAACAGATCAACCAATTCGCCAACCAAACCATGAAAAACCAAAGACAAAAGAAGATTTTCAGTCTACAGAAGACTACAATAAATACATAGAAAAAGGAAAAGCCTTCGAAGAAAAATATACTAAAGATCATATTGAAAAAGGGATTACAGAGCTTGTAGGAGCGAAATTATATCCAGTTGCCTTTGAAGCTCCTCACTATACAATGTCTCAAAAAGGATATGAAATACTATCACAATATTTTTCAACTTATGTAGGACAACTACAACTAAACGATACAACTTGGAAATCAATGCACTCACCGGCTTATATAAGTACACCGTCATTTTTACATGGGATGAAATTAATTCCTGAAACTGTTGGCTTTATTGAAGAAGATAAGCCACAAGCTATAGCAAAAATGAAAGAACGTGCTTTATCTGTCGAAAAATTATCCGATGGAATTATCGGTGCATTTTATCATCCTTACTTGGGCGTTACACCATTAAAAGAAGTATTAAACGAACTAGAAAATATTCCAAACATAGAGTGGATTGATTTACAAAAAGAAACGAATGAAGTAAAAATGAAAGATATTCATATTACTACTAATAAAGACGGCATTCACGCTGAAAAGCCAACAAGTGCGAAGGACATAATTGATTATATAAAACAATATGGGTTCTTCCTTATAATTGGGTTCATTATAATTGTCTTTCTTTTATTATTAAGACGTGCGAAAAAATTAGAGTCATAATAAAAACACCAAGCGAGATGCTCGGTGTTTTTTTTAACCTAAATCGAAACGTGGCATTTTATTAACAACCCATTGATTATTTTCATAAATAAATTCTACTTCTACTTCTTCCGTTACATTATCATAATCGTTATATGTTTCTACCTGCGCTTCTATCTTTCCGTCCTTTAACTGAGCTGAAAGAATTTTTGTATATTTAGTCCCCGCTTTCGCCCCTGGATCTCCAATAACATAATGCATCGTTCCATTTAATTCTTTAATATACTCACTCTTCATGTATTCTGCTATAAATTGTTTTGAAAAGTACGTAGATAGTGTAGTCTCTAAAGCAGCCTTCGTATTATAAGTAGGATTCACTAATTCTCCATATGAGAAATTCCCCATTCGTTTTGGGCTTCCTGTTAGTGCCGCTATTTGAATATTAGTAAGTTCCTTTTGCGCATTCAATACTTTCTTTAACATAACATCATCCGCTAACTTCTTATCTTTTGCTTCGTTTGATTTCTTCGTATCCAGATTCAGAATAGTTCCATTATCCGTATAGAGATACATATCTCCTGCTACAAAATATAAATAGGATTTAGTCGGCTCTATTGCTTTATTATAAATTACCTTTTCATTTCCACCATTAATTTTCTTCTTATACACTCCATCATTTTTCAAATAATAAAAAGTATCACCTTTCACATTCATCTGCAAGGCATCCTTTACCAATAACTTTTCATTATTTTGTTGAGTGTCTATCTCATATATACCATGTTCAGCTTGATTCGCTTCAAAAGGTAACGAAAAATCAACAACAGCGTATAATTTTTCATTATTATAAGTCGCACTAGATATTGTTGCATACTTTTCTTTTGACCAAGTTTGACTGTCTTTTGTCACTTGTGTTCCACGATTTTTATTCCAATGTAGAATACTATCGTCTATCGTCCTGGACCAGCCAGAGTTTTTAAATGCAGCTTCCTCTTCTTGTCCTGTTTTCAAATCCATTTTTACAATCCCTACAATATCAAAACCACCATGTTCAGAATACTTTTTCGGGTAAAATAACGTTTGGTCTTTTATATAAACATACTTTGTATCTGCTTTTAACGTATCCAGCTTTTTAGAAGATATATCATACTTCATTAAAGAAGATAATCCCGCATTTCTATCTTCATCCGTATGAATAAAATATAAAGATTTGTTTTTTATATTTATGTAAGAAGCATTCACGCCTTTTACTACAAGCTCTGATGTTTGAAATTGATCCTTCGTACGATAAATGCCTCCTGTATTTTTATCACCATTTACCGCATAGTAAATCCATCCATTACTCTCTGCCATTTTTCCTTTGTTAGAACTATTTCCAACCGCATTCCCATTTTTCTCATTTTCTTTCATCTGTTTTTCAACTAATGGATCAATTTGTTCTTCCTTATTTTCTTGTGCTACGTTTGTATTTGTCACCTTCTTTTCTGATTCGCACCCAAACATTGCAAGCGAAAGCGCCCCGGTCATAATCGTAATAGCTATCTTTTTATATGCTTTACCCATTTTCTCCCCCCTGCTTCCTTCATTAAATTAAACACAACATAAATTATAGAAAATATTAGAAAAAGTATCCATAATAAAAAGGATAAGAGTGACTCTCCTATCCTTTCAAGTAAAATTGAATTGTATTTTCGTATATTGTTTCTGTAACCTTATCAATGGATATATTTTTTATGACACTGATTTCTTTTAGTACTTCTCGAATCATCTTTGGGTGCGTCATAACATCTTTCTGAAATTCCCACGGCCCATCTGTTTCTACCATCATATATTCAAGCGGATAATACGAAACGATCTTTCTAATTTTCTCCTTATGTAAAACATCCGGTGTGATAGAAATATAATAACCGTTCCTCATCATCCGTTTCATTGTCTCTTCACTTCCTTTAAACCAATGGAAGTGTGCACGTGAAACTTTATATTCTTCAAGTAAATCACATACAGTGTCAGCATCTTCATAAACCGCATGCAGTATAATTGGTAAATCGTATTTACTAGCTAGTTCAACAAACTCTTTTAACACCGCTATGTATGGATCGACAGCAATATTTTCATCTTCTTTCCTTAAATAATATGGGAGCCCCACTTCACCAATCGCAACGATGTCCTCTACATGATCTTCAATTAATTTATAAATTTGCTCACATTCCTCTTTATGAATCGGTTGCTCTGGATGAAAACCTATCGCTGGCTGCACAAAAGGATATCGCTTTGCTAAAGATAAAGTTTCTAGACATGATTGATAATTCATAGATACTGCAATAAGCCCTTGTATCTCTTTACTGTTTTCCACATCTATAAGTAATCTACTTTTCTCTTCATTCTCATATTGATCAACATGTATATGGCTATCAATCCATTTCATCTTTATGCCCCCATAAAAAAAACAAGAAAGGGTCTCCCTTCTTGTTTTATCATCTATATTAGTTAACAATTAAATTTGTTATTATATCAAATAATCCAATACATACTATGGCAACAGTAAAGTAGCTACAGAAATCTTTAATTGGAAACTTCACTACTTCTTCTTTACGCATCCCAGTTTTCTCCCTTCTTACTATATCCCTAATTATTTTTTATCTATTTGTATCTATTATGCAAAAAATATGACAAAATTACTATCGAATTAACTTACGTAAACCTTACAATATTGTAAGGTTTTAAAAAAACCCTCATCTTAAGCTAAGATGAGGGCTATTCAAAGTTAGTTGGTTTTTCGTTCTTCATTAACATTACAAACAGAAAGTAATACAGTGAGACTTTCTAATTACACTATATGAAATTCACTATCTATTAACCATCGAATTACATTACAGAAGGCTTACATGTTTGTAAGCTATGTGTAATGTAATTCGATAGTTTCCTTTACCTACATCTCGTACAATAAAGTTAGAAAGTAAGCCAAATAAGAAGAACACTCACATAACCAAATTACATTGCTAGTAGCTACTCTTCTTATACCTTTCACTCATGCTACTACAATGTACCCCCTTCCCCTTTATATAATAAAAAAATCCTTAGTCCATATGGACTAAGGATTTTTCATGCACTCCAAAATACCCCTACCTAGTATTTTTATTTTCGACAAAAAATAGGCGGGGGTATAATTCGCTATCTCATCGTTAAAAGTTTACTCTTCGCATTAATAGGAATATTTACAGCTTCAATTTCTTCAATCGCCTCGCCGTAGCGTCCTTTTGCGTACACTTTTAATGCTTCATCTCTCTTTAACATATGCTTAACAGTCTTCTTTATTTTTTGTTCTTTTCCACGTTCGTCAAATGCAATAAATTCATATTCATACCATTCATCACCAATATGCTGACCAATTGTATTCACAACCGTATAATATTCTTTCGTCTTATAAAGTGGATTATATTTATCGATAACTGGTCCAAGTTTTGTAGGCAGTAACATTACTACTATCACTATCATCGCTATTATAGTAGTGATCATTTTTTTCTTCATACTAAACATTCCTCCTCTGCAGGATATATATACATCCATTTTAAAAAGAAGGAATAAAATCTACTATTGAATCTCATTACATTACACTTACATTTTTGTAAGAATTAAAAAAGGCGAACGAATTTACTCGTTCACCTTTTAGCTCGCTTTAAAGCCACCACCAAGTACATCACGTACATCGTGAATAACAACGAAAGCATCTTCATCAACTCTACTAATAACTTGCTTTAACTTAACAAGCTCTTGTTTATTAATAACGACATATAATACTTCTTTATTTTTACCAGTATATCCGCCGCGTCCTTCTAATACAGTGACACCGCGTGTCATGTTTTTCGTAATAGTCTCTCGAATTAAGTCTGGTTGATTCGAAATAATCGTAACAGCTGTTTTTGTATCCATACCTTCCACGATGAAATCAATCACTTTCGCTCCGACAAATACAGCTACAAGTGTATACATTGCCTTTTCTTGTCCTATTATAAATACAGATCCAGCAATTACAACGATATCAATAATAAGTACGCCTTTTCCGACGCTCCAACCTAAATATTGATTTGCTAACCGCGCTAAAATTGCCGACCCTCCTGATGTACCTCCAGCTTTGAACATACATCCTAATCCGATACCTACAAATACACCAGCGAATAAAGCCGCTAATAATGTATCACTATTTACTTGATACTGAATGTGCTCTGTAACATATAAAAACAAAGATGTTTCCACAATACCTATAATTGTGTAAACCATCGTTTTCTTATCAAAAAATTTATAACCTACAGCTAATAAAATTGCATTTAAACCAAAATTTACAATTCCTGGTGACCAATCAAATAAATAATAAGTAACAACCGTTAGACCGATGATTCCACCTTCTGATAAACGGTTTGGAATTGCGAAGTAATTAATACCAATTGCAAATAGTAATGAACCGATTGTAATTAATGCGATTTCCTTTATACGTTGATTAACCATAGTTCATCCCTCCCCCCATTTGACATTGTATCACTATCTCCTAGAGGTTTAGAAGTGGTTTTTATTACGCAATTCTTCTCATAACAGTAAGGTTATTATGTTTAAACACACGCCTGATTAATTATTCATATTTGCTCGAACTGTACGAGCGAAGCGTTCCACATTACCTTTCTGAATATACTTAGCTGTCACCGTTTCCTGCTTGCAAGTAAATACTAAATGCGGATGAGAATTTATGTCGTCTATATGCAAATACGAATACTCTTCAAATGTTGCAGGATAGTAAGGAAATTCCCCGTAAAAAAGGAGACGTCTAGTAGTAGCAACAAAAATCCCATGCCGATATGATAAGGTAAAATCATCTTTCTCAAATATACCTATCACAAATGCTAAAATTTGTTCATCATCCTCTACATATTTTTTCATACTTAATAAAAGCTCATTCATGCATATTCCTCCAAATTCTATTCATTGTTTTAACACTTGAAAAGAATCCATGGATTATTACAGACCGGTGTAACTCTTTTATAAAGTATGAAACGGGTTTCTTGTCAAAGACATTTCAAAAAATAATCCGTTATGTGATTATACACATAACGGATAAATACTAAACCGTGGAGCGTTCCACAAGTTTATACGGAATTTCCATCTTTTCTTGTTTAGAACTCTCATCACTTACTTGCCTGTAAAACATTTCAAAAGCCGTCTTACCTATTCCCTTTAAATTTTGGTCAATGGTTGTCAGTTGTAAAACTTGAGAAATCGGTTGATTATCAAAACCAATAATTGCTAAATCTTCAGGAACTTTAATACCTAATTTTTCAACTTCTGTCATGATCCCAATAGCAACTTCATCCCCTGCCACTATTAATGCTTCAGGAGGATTCTCCATCTCCTTGAATTGATGTGCAACTCTTACACCATCTTCTAATGTAAAGCATTCTGTGAAAATCCGATCTTCCATCACTTCTTCATCTATTAATTGTAACTGTTGTTTATAAGCATCAAAACGTTTCTTACTACTTGGCCCTAACTTTCTTCCCGTACAATATCCAATCTTCTTATAACCTTTTTCAATAAGGTAACTCATCCCTAATTGAAAAGCATTAAAATGATCTGTATATACACTCGATATGCTTTCAATATCATTATCCTCACAAGCAATAACCGCCCCATACGCTGCATACGGCTCTATAATTTCCCACTCATTGGCACGAGAACAAATGATAAGACCGTCTAGTTGCTTTGTTTTCAACATATGTAAACTTTTCATTTCTTCTTTTTTATTGTAATTCGTTTGACAAAGAAGTACTCGATAGTTGTGAGCTAATGCGACCTCCATCATTCCACCCACCATCGCATCAAAACACGGATGATTAATATAAGGTAAAATCACACCAACAATATTCGTTTTCCCTTTTGATAAATGAACAGCATTTGCATTTTGCGAGTAATTCAATTTCTCAACTATTTCTAAAACAACTTTCCTTTTTTCTTCGCTTACATACGGATGATCATTTAATACCCTCGAAACAGTCGTAACTGAAACCCCAGCCATCTTTGCAATCTCTTTAATATTAGCCATACACTCACCTCTACTTTTAACTTAATAAATCACATGAACATATGTCAAATCTTCTCCTCATGACACCTTCATTCGTTTTTCTTACAAAAGTGTAATTTTCCTGTAAGCTAATTCGATAGTGACTCTCCGCAACATTTCATATAATTAAGTCAGAAACAGGGCAACAACCATTTGAAAAGGAGCGGATCTATATGATGAACAAAATGAAATCAAACAATTTCTTAAATACAATGGGCATGGTATTTTCCGCTCTTATCGATGCAAAAGCTGTTGCTTCTACATTAAACAAGTAAGGAGAATACATTATGAACAACATCACTTTTAACAAATTAGATTTTTTAGGACTTGCTAGCGGCTCAGTTCTTCTTACTGCTTTCATTTACGCTGCTACGCTTATATAACTTTGTGTCCCCTTTCCCCTTTATATAAATAATAATAGAAAAGACGACCGTCTATGCCCGGTCGTCTTTTCTTACTTTTAATTTGGCTGTAAAACTTCCTTTAGTTCTTCAAACTTTGCATTTAATTCATCTGTCATCATTTTCATAGCCGTTTTTCGATCTATTTGTTCTTCAGCATCAATTTGAATTGGATCTCCAAAAACTAATTGCGCTTTTTTTCCTTTTATCAATTCTTTTATACTTGATGGGCCAATATAAGCTGCCGGTACTAACGGAACGTTAGAACGCATTGCAATCGTAACAGCCCCAGCTTTTAATGAAACGTCTTCTGATGATCTCGTCCCACTTGGGAAAATCCCTACTACTTTTCCCTCTTTTAATAAACGCGATGGAATTTTCAATGTGCTTGGCCCTGGATTCGCACGGTCTACAGGGAACGCATTTACATTTTTAAAAAACCAATTTTTAAATTTACCTTCAAACAATTCTTTTTTTGCCATGTAATGAATTTGAGTTGGATACATTCCTGCAGCTAACATTAAAACATCCATAAAACTTGTATGTGTGCACGCAACAACGTAAGGGCCACCTTCCGGTAATTTCTCTCTCCCTTGTACTTCTACTTTCCCAGCTGTTTTAAATATATATTTCAACGAAAATGTAATTAGTTTATACATTTGTTTCGTTCCTTTCTGAATATCCGAAGTATAATCATTTTCTTATAACGATTATAACACTAAGTTTTAGGAGTTGGTAATAAAAATAAGTATTTATTGTTAAATTTCAATTCTTACAAAAGTGTAATTTTCTTGTAAGCTAATTCGATAGTGACTCCCTCCACTATCTTATACAATTAAGTCAGAAAGTAACAACAACCATTTGAAAATGAGCGGATCTATATGATGAACAAAATGAAAACGAACAATTTCTTAAATACAATGGGCATGGTATTTTCCGCTCTTATCGATGCAAAAGCTGTTGCTTCTACATTAAACAAGTAAGGAGAATTTATAATGAATAACATAACTTTTAACAACTTAGATTTTTTAGGATTAGCTAGTGGCTCAGTTCTTCTTACTGCTTTTATTTACGCTGCTACGCTTATATAAACTTTGTGTCCCCTTTCCCCTTTATATAGAAGAAGACGACCGTCTATGCCCGGTCGTCTTTTTAAATTTTTCTTTCCTTCAATTCTTTTAAAAGCTGTATCAGTTCAGCTTGTTGTTTTATATTCTTACGACCATTTCGATTAATTGCTGCAAGCTCGCAGGCAACTCCAGCAGCAAAAAAAAACAATAAACTTTCTAACATATAAAATCCTCCAGTTGCCTATTAAACAGCTTGACGCAATTGCTCTTCTTGTAAAACTTGTTTATTTATATTTTCTTCTTTTCTCTGACAAACATTATTACGAATAAGCGCTGCAATAACAAATAATGTTCCTACAATATCAAATGTTGTTATTTTATACCCTTGCATCATCATAATAACTAACGTAGTAATTGGCACAAAGTTAATAAATAAAATACCATTAATTGATGATAAAATTTTCACACCGTAGTTCCAAGCAAGTAGTGCTACGATACCTGGTAATGTCATCATAAATAACAAATCATACTTCACAACAGAAATCGTTCCCATGCTTGGAACTGATACATATCCAAGTGACGTAATGATTACAGTTATAATTCCTGTGACAGTTGTACCAAATACACATGTCAACGTAGAATAGCGTAATGTTGACCAATCGCTACATGTTTGACCACCCATCGTATAAATAACCCAGCCTACAACACCAACAAATATAAATGCTAGTGAAAACATGTTATCTTTCAATGTTAAAAAGAAACTCATGTCACCTTTCGTAATAACAAACACTGCTCCTACAAAAGCAATACACATGCTCGTTATCATATACTTTTTCGGTTTTATATTTTTATATCCCCATAGAATACAAATGGAAATCATCGGCATAAGCGCCTCCATAATAGAAGCTACCATTACACCTGATTTTCCCATTAACATTTGCCCTAGAAAAATTAATACATTATATACGGTAAACGCCATCGTTCCAAAAAAGACGAGTAACTTTCCTCTTCCTTCTAAACGAAATGCTTTCTTTCCTTCTTTCATTAACAATAATACAATCAGCACTATTGCTACCGCTCCATAGCGAATAAGTGAAAAATAAAATGGATCTATGTATTCTAGTGCATGATCAGCAACAGGAAACATTGCTCCCCATGACATACTTGCAATTAAACATGCCAACGCACCTATTATCATTTGACTTCTTCTCACCGCAATCCCCCACTTCTTTCTATTTGCACAAAGAGAATTGTAAAAGAAAAAATATATCACGTAAAATGATTCAAAATGATGTTAACTATCATTTATAATGATAGTTAACATCAAGGAGGAGCATAAAATGGAATTACGAGACTTACAAATCTTCCAGAGCGTTGCCGACCGCGGTAGTGTAAGTGGCGCAGCAAAGGAATTAAATTACGTACAATCAAATGTAACCGCACGTATTAAACAATTAGAAAACGAGCTAAAAACACCGCTCTTTTACCGTCATAAACGAGGCATGACTTTAACAGCTGAAGGTAGAAAAATGCTCGTTTATGTTCATAAAATTTTGCAAGATGTTGAAGAGCTAAAACAAGTGTTTTTAGATAGTGAAACACCATCTGGTATATTAAAAATTGGTACAGTCGAAACAGTAAGCACATTGCCGACCATTTTGTCTTCTTACTATAAGAGCTATCCAAATGTCGATCTATCATTACAAGCTGGTCTAACAGAAGAACTTATTAGAGAAGTAATCGATCACCAATTAGATGGTGCATTTATATCAGGTCCTATTAAACATCCATTAATTGAACAATACGATGTTAGCACCGAAAAATTAATGCTTGTTACACAAAATAAAGCTTTTCATATAGAAGAATTTACTACGACGCCCCTACTCGTTTTTAATCAAGGATGCGGATACCGTTCCAAGCTAGAACGGTGGCTTAAAGATGAAGGTTTGCTACCAAAAAGAATTATGGAATTTAACATATTAGAAACAATATTAAACAGTGTTGCACTCGGCCTTGGAATTACACTCGTACCACAGTCTGCTGTCCACCATCTTTCTAAAGCTGGTAAGGTACATTGTCATGCAATCCCTGAAAAATATGGTAGTATTTCAACGGTTTTCATACGCCGTAAAGATAGCTATATGACGAATTCAATGCGTAGCTTTTTAAAAACAATTGAAGAGCATCATCATATCAACATGCTTTGAAGGACATTCTTACACGAATGTCTTTTTTTCTTACAAAAGTGTAAGTCTTCCGTAAGCTAATTCGATAGTTGCAGGCGGCTATATTTCATATAATTAAGACATAAACCAGGGCAACAACAATTCGAAAAGGAGCGGATACGCATGATGAACAAAATGGAATCAAACAAATTTTTAAATACAATGGGCATGGTGCTATCCGCACTTATCGATGCAAAAGCAGTTGCAACTACATTAAACAAATAAGGAGAGATTATTATGAACATCATTACATTTAACAAATCAGACTTTATCGGACTTGCAAGTGGCGCAGCTCTTCTTACAGCTTTCATTTACACACTTGCTCAAAGTCTTATTTAACAATTCGTTTCCCCAAACCCCTTTAGATATAGAAAAAGCTGCTCGTCTTATAGACAAGCAGCCTTTTTATTTAACAGTTAAAATTTTTGATTTAAATTATTACTAATTACACTATCGGGATTAGAACGAACGTATCCCCCACCCATTTCAACAGTCCTATCTACTTGCGCATTCCCGTCACCATCTCGCCAATATCCTTCTACATATGTCCCATCCTGCCTCATATAACCATCAACATGATGAGGTTTAACAAAATGTAGCGGTTGCATTTGAAATTGATTTACATGCTGTAACGGATCCGCATATTGAAAAATATCGATTGAATCTGATGCAGGATTATCATGTACACTAAAGGACCCTGTATCTATTTGGTGTGATGACACGCTGTGTGTCCCATCAATTACGTCATTAGAATGTGAAAACTGTTTATCAAATGCATCCGATATATTCAAATCATGATTGTGAGAAAAGTCGTTCATTTCTTTCCACCTCTTTTATAAAATAATTATATTGTGCCGCTATCGCTTTCTGTATCTTTTCAACTTTCTCTTGCTCATTGAACTTATTTTGATAAACTGATTTTTTCTGCTTTATTTCTTCCTCTAATAAATAACGTCCCGCATCGACTTTATCTTGAAATACACGCATTGTATGGCTTTTAATTTCTAAAATTCCTTCAGAGACATATTGTGCAATATGCTTCATAAAATCATCCATAACTTGTGAAATAACATGATCGACTTCCACTAATAACTTCGGCTTAATCTCATCTAATTGTTTCTGAATCATTTTCTTTTGTATATACGGTAATCCTGCTAAGCCAATAATCGGAATAAATATTGGCCCTCCAAGTACCATCGCTATCGTACTAGCCCCCCCTATAATTGCTCCTGAGGCAATCAACGGATTCATTTTATTAGGGGCATGCATTTCTACATCAACATCGTATGTCAAACGATCTGCAACCTGTTTTCGCATTAGAATTTTCATATCAAATATTTGACCTAACCCTTTTGAAAGCTCTATTTCAAGTTTTCTTAATAATTCTTGTATATACCCTGAATACTGATCAATCCACCGTTTTAATCTATTTTTTATAATTAGTGGTATTTGAGTTTCGACGAAATTTCCCATGTCGTGTCCGTTATATAATTGGATACGGTCTTTTACTTCATCCCTTATGCTTTCACTTAAAAATTCAACTGATTTATAGATGATAAGCTGTATTTCATTTTCACGTGCTTGCACATACTCATTAATTTTCTGTTCCCTCGATAATCTCTCCGTATCCCATTGATTCAATGAATCATAGGATTTCTCTAACTCTTCAAGAGACTGCGTATTAACAGATGATAGAACTTGAATTTCTTCTAATGCATCATACAAAATATGTGTAACTCGATTATAATAGCGCATTAATTTTTCTTCGCTGCAAGAACCATTTTGAATCATATCCCATATATTCTTCTCTACGTCCCCTAGACCAGAATACTCCCAAAGTTCCTCGTCTTTCGTTTGCTTTGCCTCCAGTCCTTCTCGAGCTGAAATTGGAAATACCCTCGGACACTCAATTTCAGTCACACGTTGAATACGATTTGAAATAAATTCACTAAGTTCTTCTACTTCTTCCTCATCGACACGATCAGCAAAGTTTGCCACAAATATAAGGCGATCTAACCCTTTTCCTAGTAAACTATTATTAATAAATTGTTCCTCTGTTCTCTTTAATGGCGCTGTCATATCTAGCATGAACAATACTACGTCTGCACGCGGAATAAATTCATATGTAATATTTGAACGATGTTTATTTAAATCATTAACACCTGGTGTATCAACAAGAACTACTTTATTCTTCAAAAGTGGCGCTGGCATACATAATTTTAAATAGTTTACTTCATCTGGGTTAAAATCTGCTGTCGCTACATATTTCTGCAATGTTTCAGCTTGCAAGCCACTTCTTTCTACCGTTCCATCACTTTTATGCACCTCAAAACTTCTTTCACTTCCCCATACTAAAGCATGGATAGCCGCCGTCGTAGGTGTTACATCTACAGGCAACAATGGTTCTCCTAACAATGCATTTACAAAAGTAGATTTTCCATTCTTGAACTCACCAACGACAACAACTGTGTATAAATCTTCTTTTAAATCCAAGAGCACTTCATCAAATTTACGAATTTGAGGGCTTTGAGGTAATATGTCACAAACTTGATTTCGCAGTACTTGAATTTTATTAAATAAATCTGTTTTTCTTTCTTCGTAATTCATTATTTCACACCCACTTTATCCGAAATAATTTTATCCATTTCTTGAATTACACGCTCTACTTGTTGCTCTTGGCGATTTAATACTTGCAATCTTTCTTCTGCCACATACTGTTCCATTTGACGATTTTGTAGCAATGTTTCCATTTTCATATTTAATATATTTACTTGCTCCTGTACTTTTTGATTATACAGATCCATAACAACCTTAATTTTCCCGCGCCATCCTTCTTTAAATCTATTCAATTTCGTTGGGATGTTCTTATCAAATCTCTCATCTATCCCTTTCATTAACTGTTCGTATTCTTGATCTCTCCCACTGAAAAAGTGAAATATAGATTGTATTCCCTTTCCAATTACTCCAGTAAACAAAGTTAGTCCCTTTAAAACTCCAGAATACCAGCGGCCTCGAGGGATTTGTTCCCATATACTACCTACAATGTCATCTACTATATCAATAGGGGCATAATTGCTATACTTTTCATCTGATTTAACAGGTATAATATTATGCTCTATCTCACCCTGCACTAAATGTTCTAACTGCCCTTGGATTGATTGGATATGCTTTTCTACCTTTTGACTGGCAGTTGTTAATATTTCCTTCAACGTCTTCTCTTGTATTTTTTTCATTTTTTCATGTAAAGCCCTCTCTAATGGAGCAACTTTGGTTTCTACATTTGTTACCACTTCTTCTGTAGACATCCTCTTATATAAAGAATCCGCTGTCTCCCTTGCTTGTGTTGCAATCTCATTCAACCCTTTGCCATACTCTCCTTGGATTACTTTCTCTTTCTTCTTCAAAGTTATTTCAATATAATTAGCTGCTTCTTTTCCGATTCGCTTTAGCTCGCTAATTTGTTCACGTAACTTTTCTAATTTCTTATCTAAATCTTTAATATCATTATTTAAACTTTTTTTATCGAATGTAATTTGCTCTTGTAGTGTTTTATTTGCCAATCGTTTTGCTGTTTGAATTGGTTTTTGTAGTTTAATCATCCCACGTTCATATTGTAAGAAATGTGCCAATTCCTGCTCCAATTGAGGTATTCCAGTCTCTTCAATATCCATAATTGGACCACGCATACGTATAGTTTCTCCGTTTTGTTTTCGTCGATATGCCAAAGCATGCTTTGCTGAAACAAAAAAGATTCTAGGATTTTCTACTACCTTACTTAATTTCTCTTGCGCATAAGAGTATACTTTTTTAATTCCCTCTTCATCTAGAGCATCCTTAAAATTAATGACAAAGAAAACTTTCTGAATATCTTGTGATAAAATACGATCACGTAAAAAGCTCATCTCAGATTCAGATAAGATTTTCACACCAGATAATAGTAATATAGCTGCATCAGATGTTGGAATAAATGTATTTGTAATTTCCTCACGTGCTTCATCTAAGTCGTTTGTTCCCGGCGTGTCAATAATTTCTACTCCATCCGAGCAAAATGAAAGTGGATAGCCAACTTCAGCATAAGCAACTTCTGAGATCTTCTTTAACGCTTCTTCATATTCTTTTTCTGATTGCTCATCTCCTACAATTGGTTCCCTAGGTGCAACAATTTTTTTAAATTCTTCTTCCGAAATCGCACGGGATTTTTCCTTTTCATCACGATAATGCAATGTAATATTCGGATGTTCTTTGTACGTAATTTTATTTAAAATAGTTGTAGTTGGCTTTACCGAGGACGGAAGTATGCGCTTTCCAAGAAAACTATTAATAAATGTCGACTTTCCTCGTGAAAATTCACCTACTACTACAATAACAAACTCTTCATTCATTACATCTTGAATTAATTTCTCCATAGTTCTCACGTAATCTACTTGCTTACGCTCTACAAATAAATTTCGCAAATTTTGAAGTTGTTCCAATGTATCTAATTTCTTTTCTTTAAATTGTGATAATGAAAATGTCATATATTTCTCCTTCACCTAATATTAAAATTTATCGTTTTTTTCGCAATTGAATATCATGTGGTCAATGAAATACAAATACCATTGACCACAGTTTCATCCTATTTATCAATTTTTACGATTTGGTAATGTTTGTACCCATTCTCCTTCAGAGTATAAAAGAATGTCATTTTTTTATGATCATCTCTTCCATCTGGATAATGGAATGTATACTCTTCTTGTACTTCTATCCTATATTGCTGTCCCCCTACTTTTTGAATGTTTTTAATGACCGGAGGATATGTTCTTTGCTGTATACGCTTCTCTTCCATCGTTTTGAAATACTTCTGTACATCTTGATATTCACTACCACTTGGATCATAGAAAGATGCAATTCGACTAAAATTATATTGATTAAATGCTATTTCAAACTCACGGTAGAATTGATTCATAAATTGCTGAATATTTTGCTCTTCTTTCACTACACCAACCGTTTGCGACTTACCTTGTTCAAGGGTTTTTTTATCTAATTGAATAGTGGATATATCATATACCTTCCATTCATCACCACTATAATTTCGCTTCATAACATACGTAGTTTTCACTTTCAAATACTCTTTTTTGCCGTTTTCATATGTAGTGATAATTTCATTCGCTGCAATAACTTGATACATGTTATCCGCTTCCAATGTTGCATCCTCTATATAAAACGATTTTGAATCAAGAGAAAAACGTTCTGTTCTAGCATTATTTACATCCCTTTTTACATCCTCGTAAGCTTTACCGCTCATATCTATATACGGGGATACAATTGAAAAGTTCTTCTCTTTTATTGCTCTCTGGTACGCGCGATTATAGTCCCGAACCTGATTTGAAACTGTTATAATTTCTGTATTTTGAGATTCTCGATTTACTTCTACACTTTCTTCTTCTACTTCTTTTTGTTTCTCTGAATCACTTATATAACTTGGTTCCTCCTCTTCTACGTTTTGATTCATAGCATCCCCAGATTGCTTAGCCGCTGCTAATATTGCAGTCAATCCAAAGACAAAAACTGCGACCATTATTAACGTCCGGCATGCATTGAGAAATTGTCTTTCCTCTTTCAAATTAATAGATAAATCTATTTCCTGCAGAATCCCTAAACTTTTACTTCCTTTTGCAGTGGTAACCTGATGCCTATATTCTTTCTGATATAAAGAATACATTGGTAACATATTATTTAGGGTTCTCTGTGCCTCTATATATCTCTCGTATTCAAAATTCCCTCCTTCACGCTCCAATAATATAAATGCTGCACTCAATTGCTTCGCTTCTTCATATAAGTCTTTATGAAAAATGTATTCCCGCTTTAATAAATCTGTATCTGATAAAATCCTGACTATACTTTCCTTTTTCAGCTGTAAGGTATTTAATTTTGAAACACTACTATAATCTATTTTTTCAAAGTGCGACTTTACAGCATTATATTCTTTTTTATACGATTCCCATTCTTTCTTTGCGTAATTGTTCACCGCTGTTTCTAACTTATTAAGGAAAGATTTAATATTATGAAGTATATGTTCCCCTACTTGTTGAAATAAATTTTTGTATTCCTTAAACGTTTGGGCTTCATTATTAAAATTAACTATATTTCTATTTAACTCATCCTGCCTCTTTAAAAATCCTTTGAGATTTTCCAAACGTCCCCAAAAAGGAGTCTTACCAAATATATTTGATTTCCCATATTCCTTATAATCATCTAACAACTGATTTCTTTCGTTGCTTAATCCCACTTTCAACTGTTTTAATTCTTCTTCACCTATATTATTAATCAGGTAAAATAATTCTTTACCTACATTTATTTTTTCTTCATTAAACCTATTAAACTTATTTACCTCTTCAACGAGATTCAGTTCTGAAATAAGTTCCGATTGTTGATTTAATAGAGCACTAATTTTTTGTGAACTCTCCACTATCTCCCCAACAGAATATTTTTTATTATTAAGTATATTAATAGTATGAGCAAAATCTTTTACTTTATTCAGGGACTGTATCCCATTATCATATTTCCTATCTAGGTTAGGAATCATTTCAAAAATCAATTGATTTATCTTCCCTTGCGATTCTAAAAAGTTTAGTTTTTGCTTTTCATTTTCTATACAATGCTGTATTTCTTTTAAAGTATCGGTTAACCCTACATAAGCCTTCTTCTCTTTCAAATAAGGATCAAATTGTACATTGTCCAACCAATTCTCTAATTCTCTCCAATTGCTCCAATTCATCTGCTCAGCATCATTTTCCACTTTCCCTTTTAATGCGTTACGAGCTGAAACTCCTATTAAATTTTGAAGCATCGGTAACCGTCTCTTTGTATCCATAATAAAGTCTTCTAATGGTTCCTCTTCATCATCATGATGATCAATTTGATTAATAATCCCTGTCGTTTGTAGTCCGTAGTCTTTTAATTTATTTATTTGATTAATCTCTGTAGAAGATCCAACATTTAAATATGAGAATAACCAAATTGCCAAATCAGCCCGTCGCATAAACATCTCTGTAGCTTCTGTATGTAATAAATTTGACGAGTTTAATCCAGGAGTATCAACTAACGTAACCTGTTTTAGAATCTCACTTGGCAGTGTTATCTCCAAAAAGTTTAGACTCTTACGGATAAATGCACCATTTTGTTCCCCTTCAGATGAAATAGTAGCTAATTTCTCAATACTATATGTTTTACAATCTCCATTTTTAAAATACGCAGTTATTCCTCTAACTTCTCCGTATTTTAAAACTGTTACAACTGCTGTTGCTGGTGTTATCTCCGAAGTTAAAATCTCCTCACCTAATAAAGCATTAATAAAGGTGGATTTTCCCGCATTAAACTCCCCAGCAATCATAATGATAGGATTACTATTTATGTCGCTTTTTAATTCTCTAATTTGTCGAAGGTTTTTCTGAAATGTCTTGTCATCTACTAATTCATTTTCTATTTGATCTAATTCATCATTTAGTTTTGACAACCATTGTGGTAACTCACTTTCCATTACATATCCCCTTTTAACACTTATTTTTCCAAATTATTCTTACCAATCTATTATAAACAAGAATCAACTTATATAGTAATGTTACTAACAATTTTTTCTAAATCATCTACTGATCTTTTTTAATCATACAAAAGTATGATCCTTCTGTAAGTTAATTCAATAGCTGCAACTACCATTTAACAAATCAGACTTTATCCCGCATTAACGGGCAGTAAGACCCCTACCTCAAAATTCAGCGAAAGCAAGGAAGTTAGGCAGGGGATCAACTGCCCGTAAAAGCCCGATTGGTTCAACTAATAATCAGTGGGGGATGAAGAAAATCCCCACTGATTAAAGTTTCACTTTATCGGACTTGCAAGTGGAACAGCTCTTCTTACGGCTTTCATTTACACACTTGCTCAAAGTCTTATTTAACAATTCGTTTCCCCAAACCCCTTTATATATAGAAAAAGCTGCTCGTCTTATAGACAAGCAGCCTTTTAGTTTGTTTCATATATAATTTGGCCTGTTTTGCTTATATCATATCCACCAATTGCTTTTAATTCATTGTGAAACTCTTCAGATTGCAAAATCCCTTTTATAACCTCAATAAGTTCCTCATTTTCTTTATTCTTCAGAAGTACTAAATCATACTGCTCTTTCATTATCGGAATAAAGTCTACGTTCATAATTTGGGAAAACTTTTCTGAACCTACCCCAACATCAGCTTTTCCATTCGCGACTTGCGAGGCAACACCAAGATGATTCGATTCTTCCCATTCATACCCGTTAATATCTTTACTTAATTTTTGAATTCGCAATTGCTCATCCACTAACACCCTAATACCAGAACCTTTTTCTCGATTTACAAATCGTATAGATGACTGAGCTAAATCAGCCCATGTTTTTATATTTTGTGGATTCCCTTTTTGCACATAAAATCCAACATTTCTCGCTAATAAATTAATCATAATATATGGTTGTCCAACTAAAATACGTTTTACGTAAGGAACATTATATGTACCTGTTTCGCCATCAAATAAATGCAAACTAACGACGCTTCCTTCTCCTTGGTACATCTTCACTAAACTCGTTAAACTACCTTGATATGCTCTTAATATATTCGAATTTGGTAGACGATTTTCTATATGTTTTGCCAACATATCTAACGTTAGTTCTTGACCACTAATGATGCGTGTATTCGAACTACTAATTTCGTCCTTCTTTACAGAAGTAAATTGCACCTTACCTGTTTTCATTTGCTTGATATATTGTTCTAAATCCGCTGCATCAATACGCATTTGTCTACCAACCCTATAAGAAGGAAGTTCTCCTTTTTTAATTAGGTCGTATACAGTTAATTTTGATACTTTTAATCGCTTTGCTACTTCTTCCGTTGTGTAGGAATGATGATCCATAGACGATTCCTCACTTTCTTCCTTCATTGTAACAAAGAAAAGAATATTTCTCCTATTTTTTAAAAACAACTCAATCGTTCAAATTATATTCAATTATAACTAGTTATATTTAGTTATATTTAGTTATAATTGAATATGTCAAAACGAAAGGGGATTTTTTTATGAATAAATTCACATTACGATCTATTGGGGCACTTATACTTTCTTTCCTTCTTATATTTAGTGTCGCTTGTACAAACGGGGAAAAGAAAGAAAAGTCAGCTGCTAAAGAGGGAACAACAGTCGAACTGACTATATCAGCCGCTGCTAGCTTGCAAGATGCATTACAAGAAATTGAAAAACAATATAAAAAGACAGAGCCTAATATTAAACTTTCTTTTAATTTTGGTGCTTCTGGTGCACTTCAACAACAAATTGAGCAAGGTGCACCTGCTGATTTATTCTTCTCTGCAGCAGAAGATAAATTCCAAACCCTTGTTAAAAAAGGATTCATTAATGAAAAAGAAGGGAAAAACCTTCTTGGAAATGAACTAGTTCTAGTCGTTCCAAAAGATAGTTCTCTTACAAAATTTCAAGATTTAAAAGATGAGAAAATCAAGAAAATCGCACTTGGTACACCCGAATCCGTACCTGCAGGAAAATATGCAAAAGCTTCTCTCACACATGAAAATCTTTGGAATGACGTTCAAAATAAAATCGTATTTACAAAAGATGTTCGCCAAGTGTTAACATATGTAGAAACAGGTAATGTTGATGCTGGTATTGTATATAAAACAGACGCTCTCGTTTCAGACAAGGTGAAAATTGTAGAGGCGACAGCGGCTAATTCTCATGAGCCAATCCACTATCCTTTAGGTGTTATAAAGGAATCTAAGCATAAGAAAGAGGCGACTTCATTCTATGAATATTTACAGTCAAAAGATGCACAATCTATCTTTAAGAAATATGGATTTACACTCCTGCCATAATTGCTATGAGCTTTGATACAATTTTGTCACCTGTCTTTCTATCTTTACGAGTAGCTGCGTGCGCCACCATTATCGTTACGATTTTGGGAACGATTATTGGACGAGCATTAGCGCGCTCCTCGTGGCGATATAAAGTACTACTAGAAACTATTTTCTTACTACCAATGGTGCTTCCACCAACTGTTATCGGCTTTTTTCTAATTATCATTTTCGGAAATAACAGTCCCATTGGAAAGTGGATTGAATCATTATTTCAGCAGTCCATTATGTTTACATCTACTGCTGCTATCATTGCTTCTACAGTTGTTGCATTTCCGCTCATGTACCAATCAGCAAAAACAGGATTTTCTATCGCAAATGTACAAATTGAAGATGGCGCGCGCGATCTTGGTGCAAGTGAATACCAAGTTTTTCTACATGTCACACTCCCGCTTGCATTTCCTGCGTTACTAAGTGGTATGATTTTAAGCTTTGTTCGCGCACTTGGTGAATTTGGTGCAACTTTAATGTTTGCAGGAAATATACCGGGCAAAACTCAGACGATTCCAACGGCGATTTATATGGCTATTGATGCAAGTAATATGCAACTAGCTTGGACACTTGTAATCATAACGATTAGTATGTCCCTTCTATTCTTACTATGTATTCAACTCATTAATAGCAGAATTACTACTTCTTAAAGCAACTTTCGACAAAAGTTGCTTTTTATTTCCCGAAAAATAAAATGATTTGATTAATGACTGAATTTTACCTCTTATTTAAATATACATTTTATTTGAATTCACTTTCTAAAATAGGTAATTTCCTGTTATTATATGAAAGTGTTTCAAAAAATGAAGAAATGAAAACGCATTTATATCGTGAATTCTTCATCCTGTTTTAGCGATCGGTAATCTTCTACTCTATTAGTGGGGCATTACCGATCGTTAGAACGATATGTAATTATATTGGTATAGAAAACCGAAGGGAGTCTTGTAATGGACATTTTATTAGCGCTTCTTCCTGCAATCGCATGGGGAAACATCTTATTAGTAAGCGTAAAAATGGGCGGTGGTGCATATAGCCAAACGGTAGGTATGACAATCGGTGCTCTATTCTTCGCAACAATTATGTATGTATTTACTCAACCAACTTTAACAATGACAGTCTTGATTGTTGGCTTTATTTCAGGTTTATTCTGGGCTTTAGGACAAGTAAACCAATTAAAAACAGTTGAAAAACTAGGTGTTTCAACTACTGTAACTATTTCTACTGGTATGCAACTTGTTGCAACTTCTATCTTTGGAGTTATCGCTTTTCGTGAGTGGACTACTACTACAACGATTGTTCTGGGAACGATTGCAATCCTATTAATCGTAGTTGGTGTTGTATTCACATCACTAGATGATAAAGAAAATGCACAGCCACCAGGACAATTGAAAAAGGGACTTCTTACTTTAATTGTTTCTACTTTCGGTTATCTTGTATATGTAATTATTATTCGTTGGTATAACATTGATGGTTGGTCTGCTATTTTACCACAGGCAGTTGGTATGTTTGTCGGTGCGGTTGTACTGACATCTAAACATAAACCATTTAACAAATATGCAATGCGTAATGCTTTATCTGGTTTACTATGGGGAACAGGAAACTTATTCTTACTTCTTTCATTACCACGTGTTGGAGTAGCAACAAGCTTCCCATTATCTCAAACTGGAATCGTTATCTCAACATTCGGTGCGATTGTCTTCTTAGGTGAAAAGAAAACAAAACGTCAATTGATCTTTATTGCACTAGGTAGTGTTTTAATTATCGGCGGCGCTGTATTGCTTGGTATGACAAAAGCATAAGCTTATAATTTATCAATCCCTGAAGCATAAATGCTTCAGGGATTTTTGATTATAACTATTTTTCAAATATAATAATCTTCATAGCCCTTTTTATATAACCTGCCCTCTCTCCAATTGTATTCCCTCTACTATAAGCCGTTTCTTTTTACAAAATTCTCTTAAAAATGGTATCGTTTTTTATAACATATTCTCATCAGAAAGGAATAAAGGATATGCCTAATAAACATCGAATTTTATTTATTGGTGCCGGTCGTATGGCAGAAGCTATATTTGCTGGACTACTTACAACAAGTAAAGAATACATCGAAGAAATTATTGTTTCCAACCGAAGCAACAGAGAAAAACTAACGCAATTACAAACTCAATATGATCTCTCGATTACAACTGATTGGAAGCAGCATATTAAATCTGTAGATACAATTGTTTTAGCAATGCCGCCTTCTGCACATGAAGAGCTATTAGCAGAGTTATCTCCGTTAATATCAAATCAACTTGTTGTAACAGTAGCTGCTGGCATTGGCCCATCTTATTTAGAAGCTAGACTCCCAGAAAACACACCTGTTGCCTGGATTATGCCTAATACAGCTGCTGGCATTGGAAAGTCTATCTCCTTATACACGACGGGAAATTCCGTAGATGAAAGACATCATGAAACGTTACAACTTCTTTTAAAAGGTATTGGTACCTCACAGTTTTGTACCGAAGAGGAAGTTCACCAACTTACCGCAGTTACTGGTAGTGCACCTGCTTTTCTCTATCACTTTGCTGAAGGTTTAATTGAAGCAACGAAAAGCTATGGTATTGATGAGGAAACAGCAAAACACCTTGTCATTCAAATGATTGCTGGCTCTGCCGCTATGCTCCAGCAAAATCAGGATCCAGCTATGCTCCGCGAACAAGTAACAACACCAGGAGGTTCAACGGCTGAAGGCTTAAAAGTTCTATATGAAAATAATTTTTCAGAAGTCATTCAACAAGCAGTTGAAGCGACCAATAAAAAAGCTAGGGGGAATTAATATGACTTTAACAAGTTTAAACGACTACACAACATTACATAACGGCGTGAAAATGCCTTGGTTCGGCTTAGGTGTTTTTAAAGTAGAAGACGGATCAGAAGTAATCGATTCTGTAAAAGCAGCTATTAAAAATGGATACCGTAGTATCGATACTGCTGCCATATATAAAAACGAAGAAGGCGTTGGACAGGCAATTCAAGAATCTGGTATTCCTCGTGAAAATTTATTCATCACTTCAAAAGTGTGGAATAGTGATCAAGGTTACGAGTCAACATTACAAGCATTTGAAACTACATTAGAAAAATTAGGTCTAGAATATTTAGATCTATATTTAGTACATTGGCCTGTAAAAGGAAAATACACTGAATCATGGAAAGCTTTAGAGCAGCTTTATAAAGATGGTCGTGTTCGTGCTATCGGTGTGAGTAATTTCCATATTCATCATCTGCAAGACGTATTTGAAATTGCAGAAATTAAACCAATGGTTAACCAAGTGGAATACCACCCACGTTTGGCACAAGAAGAACTACATGCTTTCTGTAAAGAACATAGCATTCAACTTGAAGCTTGGTCACCATTAATGCAGGGGCAGCTACTTGATCACCCAACATTACAAGAAATCGCTACAAAATATAATAAATCGACTGCACAAGTTATTTTACGTTGGGATCTACAAAATGAAGTTGTAACAATCCCTAAGTCTATTAAAGAACACCGCATTATTGAAAATGCAAACATCTTCGATTTTGAATTAAGCTCGGATGATATGAAAGCAATTCAAGCTTTAAATGAAAATCATCGCGTTGGTCCAGATCCAGATAACTTTAACTTTTAGTAAGGAAACCACTGCCATATGCAGTGGTTTTTTTATTTTAAATAAAACTGAAAATTTAAACTATATTCCATTCGATTGACACTTCATTATCCAAGGTGTAATATTTTGAATTATCAAAGAAACACAAAAATTAATAAAATTTATTTGTTTACTCATTGTATCAAGAGAGGTGGAGGGACTGGCCCTTTGAAACCTCGGCAGCAGGTTCATTTTGAATACTGTGCCACTTCCTGCAAGCTTTGTGCTTGAAAGATAGAATGAGGGACTTCGTTTATATACGGGTGCATAACTTGTACGTAGAAATCCCTCTTTCTCAATACGAAAAGAGGGATTTTTTGTTTTTCATTTCCCTCATCATCATCCAATCTTATTAACTATTTAGGAGGAAAATCAAATGAAAAAGAAGTTTGTACCCGGTATTGCATCAGTTGTAGGAGTAAGTATTTTATTATCTGGTTGCGGTAGTTATAAAAACGAAGCGAGCGGAGCAAATGCAAAAGATGAGGCACCTAGTAAACAAGTTTTAAACTTATCTTCACCTACTGAGATTCGAACAATGGATACGGCTCGTGCTACAGATACTGATTCTGGTCAGGTAATGAGAAACGTATTTGAAGGTTTGTATAATCTTGGTGAAGGTAACAAACCTGTCCCAGGTGTTGCAAAATCTCATGAAGTAAGTGGCGATAAAACGAAATACACATTCCATTTACGAGATTCAAAATGGTCAAACGGTACTCCTGTTACAGCGAAAGATTTTGTCTTCGCTTGGCAAAGAGCTGTTGATCCAGCAACAACCTCTGAATATGCTTTTTTATTCTTTGATATTAAAAACGCTAAAAAAATTAATAGTAAAGAGCTTCCAGCCGATCAACTTGGTGTAAAAGCAGTTGATGACCATACGTTTGAAGTAGAATTAGAGCGCCCTGTTCCGTATTTTATTAGCTTAACGGCATTCCCAACATTTCTACCAATCAACGAGGAATTCTTTAAAGCACAAGGTGATAAGTACGCTTTAGAAGATAATAAAATCTTATACAACGGAGCTTTTACACTAAGCGATTGGAAGCATGAACAAAGCTTTAAATTTAAGAAAAACTCTACCTATTGGGATAAAGATAATGTCAAACTCGAAGAAATCAATTTCAACGTTGTGAAAGAGAAATCGACAGAAGTAAATTTATTCGAATCCAAACAATTAGACCGTATAAAACTAACATCTGACTTCGTTGATAAATATAAAAAGGATGCTAACTTTAAAGAACGTCCGAACGTAGGGGTACAATTTTTACGTATGAATCAACAAAATAAAATACTTCAAAACGTTTCTGCGCGCCAAGCGATTGATCAAACTATTGATCGAAAATCCTTTGTAAATACGTTATTAAATGATGGCTCTACACCAACCTTTAGTCTCGTTCCAAAAAACTTTGCAAAAGGGCCTGATGGAAAAGACTTCCGTACTGCAAACGGCGATTTAACAAAAGTTGATACAACATCTGCACAAGAATTATGGAAGAAAGCCAAAAAAGAACTTGGTTCTGAAAAGATAACATTAGAATTATTAACAAGTGATGGTGACCTTGAGAAGAAAACTGGTGAGTTCCTAAAAGGACAACTAGAAAAGAATTTAGATGGCTTAACAGTAAATATAAAACCGCAACCACGTAAACAACAAGTTTCACTCCTATTAAAAGGTGACTACGAGATTGGAATTGACGGTTGGAGTCCTGACTTTGCTGATCCAATTACATTCCTTGAATTGTTTACAACGAATAACCCTTACAACCTAGATCATTACTCTAATAAAGAGTTTGATGACACAATTGAAAAAGTTAAAACTACCTTGGCTGGTGACGAAAAAGCTCGCTGGGAAGCGTTACTAGCATCAGAAAAAATATTATTTAAAGACTCTGTTATTGCTCCTCTTTACCAAAAGGGAGAATCTTATTTAGAGCGATCCTTTGTAAAAGGCATTGTGCAAGTAGACTTTGCTGGTCAATTAAACTTCAAATGGGCAAAAATTGAAAAATAAAGTGAAACTTTAATCAGTGGGGGGTTCTTCATCCCCCACCTAACTTCTTTGCTTTCACTGAATTTTGAGGTGGGGATCTTACTGCCCGCAAATAGCGGGATAAAATGCAACTTGGATCATCGTTTTCCCGCCCACACCCATTGTTTTTTTAGCAAAATATATTAAAAGCAGATTCCCTAATACGAGGAAATCTGCTTTTTTAATATATTATTCCAAGAAATTAACACTCTACTTTTTATTATTGACATATAGTTCTCTCCAGTGTTAATATTCTAAATAATCAAAGAAACGAAATATTTTACCATCAAAATGTAATGTCTACTAAGTTGAAACATATAACGATAGATTATAGTTCAACTTGTATATACATATAGAACACCCGATTACCTATATACACATATTTATAATAGGTTTTCTCTTCTTCTATAGCTACACTTCAAGACATGGACATTATGACGTTACGAACAACACATTTAGGGAGGAAAGAACAATGAAGAAAAAAGTTGTACCTGTTGTTGCATCTGTTTTAGGGGCAAGTCTACTACTAACTGCTTGCGGGGGAAATAAAGATAATGCAGGCGGAGCAAAAGCGAACGATAAAGCAAATGATAAACAAGCGATTAACTTATCATTTGCTTCAGAAATTCCAACAATGGATGTTGCAAAAGCAACGGACGGGGAATCCATGAATGTAATGCGAAATGTTTTTGAAGGTTTATATGCAATGGGAGAAGATAATAAACCAATTCCTGGTGTCGCTGAGTCAGTTGACATTAGTCCAGACAAAACAAAATATACATTCCATCTTCGTGATTCGAAATGGTCAAATGGGACTCCTGTTACAGCAAAAGATTTTATTTTCGCTTGGCAACGTGCCGTTAACCCTGAAACAGCTGCTGAATATGCATTCTTATTCTTTGATATAAAAAATGCAAAACAAATAAACCAAAAAGAAGTAGCAATCGATCAATTAGGTGTTAAAGCTCTTGATGATAAAACTTTAGAAGTACAACTGGACCGACCTGTTCCCTACTTCTTAAGCTTAACGACATTTTCAACATTCTTACCAATTAATGAAGATTATTTAAAATCTCAAGGTGATAAATACGGTTTAGAAACGAAGCATCTAATTTACAATGGGGCTTTCACATTAGATAACTGGAAACATGAACAAAGCTTCCAATTGAAGAAGAACCCTAACTATTGGGATGCTAAAACTGTAAAACTAGAAGAAATCAACTTCAATGTCGTTAAAGATAAGTCTACAGAAGTTAACTTATATGATTCAGGACAAATTGATCGTGTTGCTTTAACTGCGGAGTTTGTTGATAAGTATAAGAACGATTCAAACTTCAAGGAACGCGCTGAAGTCGGTATTCAATTCTTACGACTAAATCAAAAAAATGCAGTATTAAAGAATCAACATGCACGTCTTGCTATTAACGGAGCAATGAATAAAAAGGCTTACGTAGAAACAATTTTAAATAACGGTGCAATTCCAGCCGAAGGAATGGTTCCTGCGAAGTTCGCAAAGAGTCCAGATGGCAACGACTTCCGTAAAGAAAACGGAAACCTAGTTAAAGATGATGTGAAAACAGCAAAAGAAAACTGGAAAAAAGCGAAACAAGAACTTGGTACTGACAAAGTAACAATTGAACTATTAACAAGTGATAATGCTTTAGCTAAAAAGACTGGCGAATATTTAAAAGGTGAACTAGAAAAGAATCTAGATGGATTAACAGTGAACTTAAAGCCTCAACCACGTAAACAACAGTTAAAACTACTATTAAGTGGTGATTACGAAATCGGAATCGATGGCTGGGGCCCTGACTTCGCGGATCCTATTACATTCTTAGATCTATTCACAACAGATAGCGCTTATAACTTCGATAAATACTCTAACAAAGAGTACGACGAGCTTATTCGTAAAGTGAAAACTGATTTAGCTGGTGATGAAAAAGCACGCTTTGAAGCAATGAAGCAAGCTGAAAAAATCTTATTACAAGATGGCGCTGTCGCTCCTTTATACCAACAAGGTCGTTCTTACTTACAACGCGGATTTATTAAAGGACTTGTAACAACTGACTTCGGTGGCGAATTTAACTACAAGTGGACAGAAGTTGCAAAATAACAAACGCTAGTAAAAAAGGTATCCACATGAAGGATACCTTTTTTACTTTATACTTCTTTAACTACAGGGCTTCTCCCCTTTACCATTCCTTTTATAGATAAAGTAATCACTGCTACCAATTGTGTAACTAATATAATAACTAATAATGAAATAATATTCTTCTCTAAAATAACTCCACCAAATATTATTGTATAATAACCATTTGCTGCGTATGTTGCGGGAAATAATCCCGAACGGCAAACCTGTTTTTCCAATGCAGTGATAAATACATATGTATTAATACTAAGAAGACTAAAAGGACGATTATCAACTCTCTTCATAGTTCTCTTTTTGTATTGAACCAAAACTCATCATAAATATAACCATAAACATCAAATATGTTCTCCACGTCAAAGAAGGTATATGCCCTGACCAAAGATAGCTAATTAAATAGTTAATTCCCATAATACAAGACGATACTACTAAACTAATACTTATTAGTTTTACATATTCGAGCATATCTTTTCTCCTTACTTTTTAATTTTCTATTTCTTCAAATTGCAGATTCACCGGCTCTTCTAGGAGTGTTTCATAAAAGTTTTCTGCCAAATCTGTTGAAGGAATTTTTTCATCTACTTCATCAAATCGAATACTATCTAGCCACACACAACCTTCTCCTGATAATAAAACACCAAATGCAATACCAAGTGCTTCTTCTTTTATATCTAATACAACCGAGTACGATTGCCAGTTATTCGTATTTTTGATTGGGCGATTTTGCATGTTATCCATAGCAAGTGGCTCTGTATCTTTTCCATCTACTCGCATCCATAATCCCGCCCAGTCTCTTACACTCTCACTCTTAATAAATGCTGTTAAACGTAATCTCTTACCTACATGTTTATCCGCTCGGAACATTTGCATTAATGTTGAAAACCCTCCGTGTGTAACGTTCTCTTTTCCTTTTATATATGCAGATACTTTTCCTTGATGAACAACTTCGTAATCTAAACCCATCTCATATTCAGCAGGATGACTTCCACTTAATACCCATCCTTTCGGTATACCTTTTTCCATTGAAACTCCCTCTCTTTCTATATAAAATGACTGGAAATACTTTCGATATTTTTTTGGTGGTAATTGAAACATTCTTTTAAAAGCTCTAGTAAATGCCTCTTGTGAGGAAAAGCCATATTGCACTGCAATATCAATGACTGCTCTTTCAGTCGATACCAAAGCCTGTGCAGCATGAGTTAATCTTCTCTTACGAACATAATCCGTTACACTCATCCCGATATAACTTTGAAAAATACGATGAAAATGGTACATCGATACTGCACCGTGAAATGCCACTCTTTCTGTTGTAAGCTCTTCATGTAAATGATTCTCTATATATTCAATCACTTTTTTTATCATCTCTTTATATTCTTCATGCATTTCAGTACCTCCTTACAACTTCAATTTACCATATACATACAAATCATTTTTGATTTAAATTGCGGATTAACCCTTAAAGCTATGAGAAAATAATTTATTTTCAACACATACATAATTACATGAAATTAGGAAAAACTTGTATAGAAAGAAGTTACATAAGGAGGAATTTATAATGAGAATTTTACTATCAGCTTTATTAGCTCTTATGCTAGTACCTGCATTAACAGGATGTAAAGCTCCTGCAAAAGAAGATACAACTTCTAATAAAAAGACAACTGAAGAAGCAAAAAATGAGGCTCCTGCAGATTTAAAACTAAACTTTAATGAATTTGATTTAAAAGCAGACTATCAAGATACGAAGAAAGACTACGAAGCTGATTATAAAAATGTAGCAGCGGATAAGAAAATGGAAGCAAAAATTGAAGACCATAAAACAGATGTAAAGTTCACAGGTGACGAGGCTATTACGAAATTAAGCCCTCTTCTACAAGAGCTGAAATTTAATAAAGATACTCCTGATCAAGAAGTTATTGATCAAGTAGTAAATGTATTCAAACTTGATAAAGACTACCAAAAATTCGATTTAGAAGTTGTCTTTTCTGACGGAACGAAAAAAGAATATAAACGCGAAATAAAATAAAGAAGTAGGCGGTTGCCTACTTCTTTATTTTTTAATTTTTACGTATCTTAGTTCTGGACTAGAACCGATAATGAATTGGACGCCAGATACTGATGATTTTTGTAAATATGAAGCACTTGGGAAAATAACTGGGATTAACGGTGTATCATCAAACATAATATCTTCCGCTTTATGCAATAAGTCAAAACGCTTATCCTCGTTTTGTTCAACTTCTGCTTCTTTTACTAAAGCGTCGAATTCTTTATTATGCCATTTTGCATAGTTATTCGGACCATCACCTGCATATAAATCTAGTTTAGTAATTGGATCTAATAGAGAGCCGCCCCATCCCATATAAGCTAATTGGAAATCACTTTGCTTATATGTGTCGATGTAACTCTTCCATTCTTTATTTTCTAATTTAATATCTACTCCAAGATTTTTCTTAAACATTTCTTGCATTGCTTCTGCTACTTTTTTATGTTGTGTATCTGTAGTGAATTTTAATGTTACTTCAGGTAATGTAGACCATCCTTGTTCTTTCATACCTTCTTCTAATAATTTTTTCGCTTCCGCTGAATCAAATTTTATGTAATCACCTTTTTCTTTACGGAAATCACGACCACCTTGTGTTTTTGCCCCTTCTGGAACGAATGCATATGCTTCTTGTGCATTATTTTTATACAATTTTTCAACGATAAACTTACGATCAACCGCTAATGAAAATGCTTTACGTACTTTCGCATTTGTAAACGGCTCTTTTTCTACGTTAAACGAGTAAATATAAGATGAGAATCCCGCAACACGTTTATATTCTTTATTCCCTTTTTCTTTCTCAATCATCTCTTGTGGTAAGCCACTTAATAAATCTAATTCTTTTGATTTGTACAATTGATACGCTGTTTTAGAATCTGGAATAATACGAAACTCAATTTCTTTTAATGTTACCTTTTTATCGTAGTATTCTTTATTTTTTTGTACTGTAATTGCTTGGTTATGCTTCCATTCTTTTAATGTGAATGGTCCGTTCGTAATTAACTCTTTTGGATCTGTTTTTAATTTATTGTTATCATCAATTGATTTTTTAGATAATGGAATAAATAATGAACTTGCTAACTTTTGTTTAATAGAAGCAACTGGGTGCTCAAGCGTTACCTTTAATGTTTGAGGATCAACGACTTGAATACCAACTTGGCCTTCTTCACCTTTTCCAGTATTATATGCCTCTGCTCCTTTAATAAAATACATTTCTGTCGCATTCATAGAACCCGTTTTCGGATTTAATAATCGCTTCCATGCGAACTCAAAATCATTTGCTGTAATAGGAGAACCATCTGACCATTTAATATCTTTCTTTAAATGTATTGTATATTCAGTTCCATCAGCATTTACTTCTTCTTTCTCTGCTAATTCATTTTGATATTTCCCATCACTATCTTGCGTATATAAACTTGAAAACAACTGCCCAATTACATAACCTGACGTGCTATCTGTCGCAATAGCGGAATCAAGTGTATATGGATCACTACTAATATTCGTTACTAATCGATCTCCTTCCCCCTTACCAGCACTTGCCTTTTGCGTCTCTTTCTTACCGCAAGCGACAGAAGTTATTGCTAAAACAGTCATAATGACAAACAGTAAAAACTTCTTCATCCTACATTCTCCTTTAACCTGAAATTTTTGGTGTTGATGCTAATAATGTTTTTGTATAAGAATGTTGTGGATTACGGAATACTTCGTCCGTATTTCCAAATTCAACAAGTTCTCCTTTGTATAAGACAGCCACTTTTTCACATAAATAGTGAACCATCGGTAAATCATGTGCGATAAATAAATATGTATAGCCTTGTTCCTTTTGAATCTTTTGCAGCAAATGTACAATTTGGATTTGCAGTGAAACATCTAATGCTGAAATTGGTTCATCAAGGATTAATACTTCTGGCTCACATAATAGCGCTCTTGCAATGGCAATACGTTGACGTTGTCCACCGCTAAATTCGTGGGGATAACGATCAATATATCGTCTATCTAATCCAACACGCTCTAGTGCATCACCTGCGACTTTATCTTTCAATCCTTTATCGCCTAAACCGAATGAAATATATCCTTCCGTTACGCTATCGCGTACTTTCCAGCGCGGATTTAATGCAGCTGTGGAATCTTGAAAAATAAACTGTACTTTCTGTAAGAAATTCCGCTTATTAGCTGACTTCAGCGTGTGAACAACTTGACCGTTATAATCAATTTCACCAGACGTTGGTTTTTCAATCCCAGCTATGAGCTTACCAAGTGTTGTTTTTCCTGAACCACTTTCTCCGATAATGCCAAGAGTTGTTCCTTTCGGAATAGAAAGTGATATACCTTTTAGCGCCGCAATTTCTTTATTTTTACTTCCATATGTTTTTGTGACTTGTTTTACAGCTATTAAATCTGTCGTCATGAAGCATTCACCTTCTCTTTTGATTTCGCTTTATTATGCTCCAGAATATGCTGCCAGCAATGTGAACTATGCTCCTCAGAATATGTTGTTCTCTCTGGGAAACGATGAATACATTCTTTTATCGCTACTGGACAACGATTCACAAACGGGCACCCAAAACTATTTAACGTTTCAATTGAAGGTGTTGTTCCCTCAATTGCTCTAAGTACCTTTTCTGAATCATCCATATTTGGAATTGCTTGCAATAAGCTTTTCGTGTAAGGATGCTTAGGAGAGCCAATTACTTCCCCTATCGTTCCTTTTTCAACAATGCGCCCCCCGTACATAACAACTACTCGGTCAGCTATTTCACGCACAAGTGCCAAATCGTGAGTAATTAATAAAATACTCGTATTTTGTTTTTCTTTTCGCTCTTTTAATAACCCCATAATTTGTTTTTGAATTGTTACATCTAACGCCGTTGTAGGTTCATCTGCAATAACGAGCTTCGGATGACATGCAAACGCAATTGCTAAACAAATACGCTGCCTCATACCTCCGCTCAACTGATACGGATATTGTTCAAAGCGTTTCTCTGCTTCATGTATCCCTAAATCATTTAGTAAGTTAATTGCAATTTCTTTTGCCTCTTTTTTCGATTTCTTTTCATGCTGCACAATTACTTCTGTAATTTGTCTTCCCACCTTCATCGTCGGATTTAAAGATGAAAGCGGGTCTTGAAAGATAAAGGAAATATCTTTCCCGCGAATTTGATTCCATTCTGATTCTTGTAAATCCGTTAATTCCTTTGATTGGAAAGATATATTTCCATCATCAATATGAATCGATTCTTGATTTAAGCCGATAATTGATTGTGCTGTAACACTTTTTCCTGAACCACTTTCTCCAACAAGTGCAACTATTTCACCTTCGTTAATAGAAAAGGAAACATGCTTCACAATTGCTTGCTTACTATTCTCTTTTTCAACGGCCAACGTTACGTTTTCTAAAGATAAGATTTGTGCCATGTTTTTTCTCCTTTCGATTACGTTTTACGATTTTCGGATCAATCGCATCTTGCAAACCATCACCAATCGCATTAAATGCGAACATGATTAGTGCAATCATGATTGCCGGGAAGAAAAGTTGCCACCATTCTCCGCTTAGTAATGTCCCGAGTGCATCGTTCGTCATCGTGCCCCAACTCGCTGCTGGTGATTGTACTCCAAGTCCGATAAAACTTAAAAATGATTCTGAGAAAATAGCTGCTGGAATTGTAAATGATAAATTTACGATAATAATCCCTGTTAAGTTTGGAATTAAATGCCCATATATAATTTTCATATGAGGTGTACCTAATCGCTCTGCTGCGATAACAAATTCTCTTTGCTTTAAAGACAAGACTTGTGCTCTAATGAGACGTGCCATGCCAATCCATCCCGTTAACGCAAGGGCGATTATAATTGTAAAAAGTCCTGGTTTCATAACGATTAATAGTAAAATAACAATTAATAAATATGGGATACCGTATAACACTTCAATCCCTCTTATAATCCACTCATCAATTAACGTTCCAAGACGATTACGCCCTCTCACATATCCACTAAAACCTCCGATAAGTACACCAAGCCCTATATCAAGAGCTGCCGCTACCAATCCAACTGTTAATGAAATTTTCCCACCAGCCCAAGTACGCGCCCAAATATCTCTCCCTAAATCGTCTGTTCCGAACCAATGCTCACTACTAGGCGGTAAATTAGTTGCTTCTTTTACTTGTTCACTCGCAGTAAATGACGTTAAACTTTCGCCAATAAGCGAGAAAACAATAATTAGTAATAACGTCACTGCCCCTAAAACTGCTATAGGGTTTGATATAAACTTGCGAAACACTTCCTTTTTTCGGCTAATCGTTTGCTGATCTTTATTTATCGTTAATTCTTTTTTCTCTTCATTCGTTAATAACTGGTCATTAATTTCATAAGCCCCCATTTAAACATTCCCCTCCTTACGTAATAGAACGAATACGCGGATCAACAATACGATGAATGATATCTGTAATAAAAATACATACAATTAATAGCGAACTATAGAAAATGGTTGTTCCCATAATTACCGGATAATCTCGGTTAAAAATACTATCTACAAAATATTTTCCTAAACCAGGAATTGAAAAGATTTTTTCAATAACGAAAGTTCCTGTTAAAAGTCCAGCCATTAATGGGCCAACAAATGTAAGTACCGGAACAATTGCATTTCGAAGAGCATGTCTTATAATGATTTTCTTAATTGGTATACCTTTCGCTCTCGCTAGCTTAATATAATCACTCTGCAACACTTCAATCATATTAGAGCGAACAAATCTTGTAATAACTGCGATTGGCCCGAGCGCTAATGCGAAAGAAGGTAATACAGTATGCTCAAACGTTCCCCACGACGCCACTGGTAGTAATTCAAATTGGATGGCGAACACTTGTATAAATAGTGGCGCTAAAATAAAACTAGGAATAGAAATACCTAGAATCGCAAGCAAGCTCACACTATAATCAATCACTTTCCCATGATATAGCGCGGCAAATGTACCTGCGGCAATTCCGACTAACAATGAAATAACAAGTGCTTGTAAACCAATAATTGCCGACGGTCCAAAACCAGTTGTTATAATTTCCGATACACCTTGACCTGTTGATTGAACAGATTCACCAAAATCAAAATGAACTACCCCATCCAAATAAGCAACATACTGATTCCATAACGGTTCATCAAGGTGATACTTAGCTCTCATGTTTTGTATCACTTCTTCAGGGAAGATTTTCGCATCTGACGAAAATGGATCCCCTGGAATAATATGCATAATTAAAAATGTTACTGTCGTAATGACCCATAGCGTAAACACCATAACCGATAGTTTTTTAATAACATACACTTCAATAACCCCCTAAACAAATGAATTTACTTTGTTTTATTGACATATTTGTTCCCATTACTCCTTTTCCACTTCTTACAACACAAAAAGCCTTGATCTTAAAAAATAAGATCAAGGCTTAATAAAACTATGCCCATCACTTATCTTGCAAGACTCGCTTGCTGGAATTAGCACGGTGTTCATCTTTCAGAACCCGCTGCTGAGGTGTCATAGGGCCAGTCCCTCTACCTCTCTGGATAAGTAAATTGCTATATTATTATTTGGTTCAAATTGTATATTTTGAATTATAATTCTGAAAAAATGAAAAGTCAATCTAATTGGATATATTTAGGAAAATCAGTTTTTAATGGCATTATTTCTTAAAATCACTACTTTAACTTATAATAAAATTAATTACTTTAAAGGAGTTATAAGATGGATCCCTTACTTCTAGCCACCATAGGATTGCCATTAACAATTGTCATACTCGTAATCATCGGCTTCTACAAACTCTTCATTAAGAAGAAACGTGTCACTTCTTTTTATACTCCATTCGATAATATTACTGGACAAACAATTTCAGAATTTCACGAAGAACAGAAGGTATTAGTATCCGAGGATGAAGACGGAGATGGCAAGAAGAAAAAATAACCTCGCGCATGCGCAAGGTTATTTTTTCGTTTCTGTTTGAAAACGTTTATAGTATGTCGATGCTGTTGAAAAATTAATTTCTATATCACGAATCAACGATGAATCTTCTTCTTTAGCTAACTTCTGTAATTTTTTCATCGCTTGTTCTGATTCATTTAAGAAACCAACATACATTTCATGTTCTTGTTCTTTCGACTTCGGTACATGAATTTCTTTACGCATATGATCTATATCTTCTAACATGCCCGTTGTTACATTTTGCACGTCTTCCTTAAATTTAGCATTAGTTATTTCCTTACCGCCCTTTTCTTTTGCCACTTCAAATAACTGTAACGCTTTATTAATTTCCTTGTTCATCTTCGCATCATACTTTTCATGTACCTCACGATACACTTTCGTATCTTCTGTCTGTTCAGTAGATTGCTCTACCTTTTCTTTCGGTTCTTTCGTATCTTTCGTGTCTTTATTTCCATTACATCCCGCTAGAAGGAGCATACCCCCAAGCATTGCAATACCGAAAACCTTCTTCATCTCTTATTCTCCTTTTATCTACATCTACTACGAATTACAGTTTCTCTTATCTCCACTTGTTTTATTATACCGAGAACGTCCTAAATTTTGCACTTAAGATGATCTCTTAATAAATATACCCACATTTTTGTCACATTATCGTCACTTTATGCAAGTAACTTCTCCATCACTTCACTACTCTACCTTACAAAACTGTAAGCACTCATAGAGAACAAACCACGCTAGACTTACATATGCATAACGCAAGCGTAGTTAAGTTTTTAAGGAGAATCACCTATGTACAATACAATACCTTTTATGGGAGAAGATATTCGTGTCCTTATTCGTGAAAGATCACTTCATATTGAAAACACAGAAAACCTTCGCCGCGTATTAAAAAAGCAACATGCTCCATTTAAGTTAGCCCAATATTTAAAACAACAACATACAAATCAATTTCATACTGTGCTAAATATATCGGATAAATCATTAACAATCGAGATTATCGGTCATGTCTACATTGGAAATTTTGCAGATGTCTTAAAAGAAATTCCACGCATACCGAAGATTGCTCCTATTATCGTTGAGAGGGCATATAGAATTACAGATCATACTGATATTATTGACTGCGGGGAGAAAGAGGTCGACAGTAACCGCTGGGTATGGGATAAACTTGCTTTCTTATATGATGCGATCATGAATAATATGTATGAGTTATTTCAAAGAAATGAAAAAAAGAGCTGATTCAGAGAAATGTTTGAATCAGCTCTTTTTTGTTAAGCCTCTAAATTTTGTTTTTGTTGCAGTTCAAACTGCTGTTCACTTCTTTTTGCCATGAATAAATAGCATAACACAGCACCAATTTCACAAAGAGCTATAACAACACCCATAGGAAGTGCTGTATTACTTCCGCCAATACCTACTAGCGGTGCAACAAGCGCTCCTGAAATGAACTGTAATAAACCTAGTAAAGCTGATGCTGTTCCTGCTGCTTGTTTTTGATTTCTCATCGCTAACGAGAAGCCAGTTGTTGATACAACCCCAACACTTGATACAACGAGAAATAGCGAGCATAAAACACCGATTAGACCTATTCCAAGTGCGATTGTAAGTAGTAACGATAGACCGCCAACAGCCGCAATAACAATACCGGAAACAAATAATGTCTTCTCATTCACTTTCCCTGCTAAGCGGCCAGTAACTTGGCTAGCAATAATAATACCGATACCGTTAATTGCAAAGAACAAACTAAACTGTTGTGGTGATGCCCCGTATATATTTTGCAACACGAACGGTGAACCAGAAATATAAGCAAACATTGCAGCTGTTACTAATCCTTGCGACAATGCATAACCCATAAATAAACGATCTTTCAGAAGCTTTCCGTATGTCGCCAGCGTTCCCGACAAACCACCTGTCTCTCTTTCTTCAGGAGGTAATGTTTCACGTAATACGAAAGTAGATGATATTAGCATGAATACACTAATTGCTCCAAGAACGATAAAAACGCCGCGCCATGATGTGAACTGTAATAATTGTCCTCCAATAATCGGTGCCAAAATAGGTGCTGCTCCGTTTACTAGCATAAGCAGTGAGAAAAACTTCGTCATTTCAGAACCCGAATACATATCACGTACCATTGCACGTGATATAACGATACCAGCAGATCCTGAAGCACCTTGTAAGAAACGTAAAAGTACTAAACTCCAAATAGATGGTGCAACAGCACAAAGTAAAGAAGAAGCAACATAAATAATAAGAGCGATAATAAGAGGTTTGCGTCTTCCGTAAATATCACTAATTGAACCAACAAATAACTGTCCCACTGAAAGCCCAAGCAGACAAGCAGTTAATGTAAGCTGTGCAAGGGATGCACCCGTTTGTAAATCATCCGTTAACTTTGGTAAAGAAGGCAAATACATATCAATAGATAATGGCCCAATTGCCGTAAGTGTCCCTAATACAAGAATCATCCATAACCTGTTTGTCTTTACAGGTTTATATACTTCGTGATTAACTTCATTCACTTTTTCCATTCACCCTTTCATATAACTACTTAACCGTAACAATTATAGTTACAACATAAATATACGTCAAGTATACCGTATTTTCCTGTTTAATAATGTAAAAAAAGCGATAGAATCTCTATCGCTTTACTGTTTCAAATTACTATTTGTAAATTTAGATACAGATGCCATCATTTCTCCTGTGTCTAAATATGTGATTTGAATTGGATCTCCTACTTCTGTAAACATTGCATATGGGAATTTCTTCGCCGGTACCATGAATACTTTTTGCTCGTTTTCTAATAGTACGTACACAATCGTATTTTCACCTGATTTTTCTTTATACACACGTTGTACAGTACCTTCTTTTTGCGCTTCTTTCCCATTTGAAGTCGGTCTAAATGAATCACCACTTCCACTCAGCGCATTTTTATAATTCTCAAGTGCTTCTTTTTGCGTTGAACCTGTTGCAAACACTTTTGCATTAGAAGCATATATAACAGTATGAGCACGTACTAATCCCCCGTCATCAATAACCGGTACAATCCAAGAAGGTTTACCATATACGTTATAAATAACCGGCATTGTTCCATGCCATTTCTCTCTCTTAAAGGAATTATCCACTACTTCTGTAGCAGCCGAACCGTCCATAATTCCCTTCACTTCTTTTCCGTTATAGTAATACAACTTTCCTGTACGTGCATCAACTAATGAGTAACCGAGGGCAGAATCTACTCCTTCTTTCGGAGAGGTGAAATCTGTAAAGTAATACAGTTTACCATCCTTTCCGAAGATTGGCGTAACGCCTTCCTTCGTCCCCCACTCAGTCGGAATCTTCATGTCAGTTTGTGAGAATTTCGTATTCCAAAATCCGTGAATATATTTTCCGAAGTACGTATTTAACGTAGATGCTGTTTCATGATTTAATACACCATCAACGAATTTAGGTGCATTCCCTTTATCATATCGTTTCACATCACCTGTTTGTGCATCAACAACGACAACGCCTTCTACTTCAAACCCTGATCTTCCTGAAATAAACTCACCGTATGTCATTGTATAATACGGTTTTCCTTTATCATCAACTTCAAATTTTGGTTTCCCTTTAAAAACTAAATCTGGCTCTGCTTTTCGAACGACACGTTCTAATTTATTACCGAAAAACATGCTTGGTACATACTTCATTTTATATCCAAGATGTAATTTCGCTTCCGCATCAGGATTTGTACCTGACATTGTTACGTAACCTGGAATTGTTTCCGCTTTACGTGCTTTAAAAAATCCCGAAACTTCTATCGGTGCTACATACAAGGCTTCACCATTTACCATTTGTGGCGTTAATTCCCCTAGCTCAAAATAAGCTACTTTTGGAATATCACCAAATACCTTTTTCATTTTATTTTCCGCTGTTTTAGGCGGAACTGTAAACGGTTGGTCATTTTCAGTAAATGGCTCCGAAATATCTTTCTCTACCTTCACGACCGAATCATATTTCTTTTGCGAGATTACTATATCGTGCAAATAACCAAAATAGCCGTAACTTGCGAGTAAAACAAACATTAGAAGTCCTTTTAACGTACCTTCTAATTTCCCTACCTGCTCTTGTGAGAATAAAACAAGCCCAATTAAAATCGCTACTGCAACAGAATAATGAGTAAGAATAGAATCTGCTCGATCATCAATTAGCCAAAAATATTCATAGATTGCAATACCTATCCAAAATAAAACAGGAATAACTAAAATAGATGATTTCTTACCCTTTACAACTTTCTCATTTCCTCCTTTATCCACCGCGCGAATTTTATTACCGCTTCTAGTCCATGGAATCAAAAATAAAGTGAGAATAGCTAAAACTATAAATTTCATCAAAGGCAATGTCCCCTTTTCTTTTGTCTTCTCCATAAGTATAACAAATAAAGGGTAATCAGGTAAAAATGGGTATGATTATATTTTTTTGCTACTTAATACAATTCCACTCACTACATATAAAACTGAAGCAATGTAAAAAATAGTCCCTATCGTAAAGAAATCCACTAGGTAACCAGTTGCAATTATAGCTACTCCGCCACCAATTGATGTCCATACATGGTATTTTCCAATTTCGTAACCAGCTTCCTTATGCGCTACCTTTCGTGCTAACGATGTCTTCTCCGTATTACGCTGCACAGCACCTAAAATACCCATTAAAATTTGGAGAATGTATACATGCCAAACTTCTGTTGCAATAGGGAAACAAAGCATTAATATAGCCATGGACCATGCGTATATAATTAATAACTTTCTATCACCTATCCTATCAGAGGTTCTTCCAACTAACGGATATACTAGAGCTGAAGTTAAGGCAAATAAACCGTACGCCCAGCCAAATTGCGAGAAACTATTTCCAACATTTCGAAGCAATAGTATATAAAAAGGAAATACCATGCTACCCGCCATCATAATAATGCTTTGTGAGGCCACAAATCTTCTATATGTCATTTGCTATACTCCTTATAAAATAAATTCACAAACCTTTCCTCTGGGTCTAATTCCTTCTTTTTCTGAAGGAATTCTTCTATGCGAGGATACGCTTTCTTTAGTTGCTCCTTTTCCGGATAAGAATAATACGGTAAATAATAACTTCCATTATGCTTTAAAGTAACATCAATCATCTTCTGAATGACCACTTTTGTTTTCTTTATTTCATCCTCAGAACGCCCTTGATTAATTAGAAGCACAAGCGCAAACATATCATCTTTCGCATAAGATAGCACCGCCTTCTCATTCTTTTCTACATAGCGGATTGTAATGTTAAGAAGGTTTAATTCCTCTTCATTTAAAACAATTCGCAAATCATCTATATACTCTGCAAAACCATCTATCGGTACAAAGTACTCTTGTAAAACTTCGGTCAAGTTTGGATTATCGTATTCCATAAAAGCACTATCAGATCTCATTACGTTATTTCGAGTTTCGTACTTACCATCTGTACGTTCAAAATAACTTCTTTGTATATCCCAAAATGCGCCCTTTCCCCAGTCACTATAACGTGATAATCCAAGTAAGAATTTCGGCGCAGCTATAATATTTTCTTCTTTTAATTTGCTGTACTCTTTCAACTTCTGTTGATCTTCTGCTAGTACATAATCTGTCACATACATTTCTTTTAAAAATGAATTTGGGGCAACAGAAATACGTGCTAAATGCATACGTATATTCTCGTCCCTTCGCACTTTATTCTTAAAGTATGAAGAGTATTCTTTATAATCTAGTACCTTCGTATGCGTTTCATACAATTCATCGTTTGTTAACTGTAGCGTCACATCTAAAATCACACCAAACAATCCATATCCCCCAATTACATACGGAAACAAATCAGCATTTTCTTCTCTACTTACATTACGCACTGTACCATCTGCCATTAACAATCTGAACGACTCTACTGTATCAATCAATGCTTCATGACGAATATCACGCCCATGTACATTTACACTTAATGAACCACCAACAGTAAAAATATTTTGAGATTGCATCACTTGAACTGCAAGACCATATGGATTGATTTTCTTTTGAATGTCATTCCATGTGACACCGCTTTGCACCCTAATCCTCTTCTTCTCCGGATCGAATTCTAATATTTCATTATACCCTTTCATATCAAGCATCGTACCGTTCGGATAATACGTCTGCCCGCCTTGGCTATGTTGCATACCTGCAATAGAAATCTTCTCTCCAGAAACATTTGCATCTTGCACTAACTTTTTTAATGAACTTTCATCCTCAGCATTTTCAACACGTTTAATTTTCGTTGGAAGCAACTTTCCTACATCGCTCATAATAGGATGTTCTAGTTGCTCTTTGTATGTATATATAGAAGTCGCGAGCAACACTGTATACGCTACAATAACAACTGCTATCTTTCTTTTTTTCAAATGGCACTCTCCTCTTCTAACGTTCTTCCTCTTCATATTGTACCTATTTTCCTACGAAGAAGGTATTAACAAAAAAGAGAGAGACCCTTTATTTTAGGTCCCTCCCTCATCAAGACTGTTACTTTGCTGCTGGCAGCTGTATTGGCTCAAACTTTTCGTACGATGTATATTTTGCATTCGTAATAATGTGTGCCTTATCCTCACCATTACTACTCATAATCATATCTATCTTCGCTGATTCATATTTAAAATCTTTTGTAATGATATATTCTGCATCCACTTCTTCTATCTTTGCGTTTTGTGCTTGTAGCATTTTCTTCTGCGTTTCATCCATGCTAGCTAGCATACTCTCTGTTTCTTGCCCTTTTAATATAAACTTCAGCTTATATTTATCTCCGCTTTTCTCCATCTTCATTTTATCTAAAACTACTGCTGGCACTTCTAAATTATCTATAATATCTTGAGTGGCTTTCCATCCCGCCAGCATTTAATTGCTCCTCCGGCACAGATATAACTTCTCCTGTATTAGGATTTTTCACCTGACCAGCAACTTTACCATCCACAGCATACACTACAACATCTGTACCAGAAACATTCATTTCAGAACGCGAATTCTTTTTCTTTGGCTCTAATTGCATTTTAGCCTTTAGTACATCCATCTCTGTTCCTTCAGCTTTTATCCCTACATCATATGCCATCGTTACATGTTCTTCATTTTTAAAAGCTTCATTCGCTTTCTTGAAAACATCCTTCGCTGCTAATTCCTTTTCTTTTTGTACCGATTCTTTTTTCGGTTCATCCGTCTTTGTTGTTTTCTCATTACTACACCCTGCACCTAAAATAACTGCAAGGACTAAACTAGAAGTTAAAATAAGTTTTTTCATAATTCCCCCTCCTTCCCAAAAGGATATCATCTATTTTCCTTTTAAATCTATATAATTTTTAATATTTCTATTTAACTTTCTTCCTCTCCTAACAACATGTTTAAAGGAATACTAAAAATAAAGTATATTCAGAAAATAAAGTTGACAATTCTTTTTGTAAGATTTACTATTAGTACCATATTTAAAAACTAAATACACATACTCTTATCAAGAGTGGCGGAGGGACTGGCCCGATGATGCCCGGCAACCGAGCTTATAACGTATAAGCTAAGGTGCTAATTCCTGCAGAACGATTTTCGTTTTGGAAGATAAGAGAGGAACCTATTTCGTCTATTCGGCACCTCTCTTATTTTTGAGAGGTGCTTTTTATTTTGGAACGCATATTAAGGAGGAATTATAAATGAAAAAGGTATTATTAAGTCTTGTAAGTGGAGCTGTATTATTGTTAGGCGCATGCGGTGCTAATTCTGATAAAGAGGTAAAAGCATTAGATGAGAAAAAGATTACCGTTGGTGTAACAGGTGGACCGCATGAACAAATTTTTGAAAAGGTGAAAGAAGTTGCAGCAAAAGATGGCCTCCAAATCGATGTAAAGGTATTTAATGATTATGTAGCACCAAACGTATCTTTAGATGAAAAAAGCCTCGATGTAAATAGCTACCAAACTAAATCTTATTTAGACGTATTTAAAACTGAACGTAATATGAAATTGACTGAAGTATTTTCCACAGTAACATTCCCTATGGGTATATACTCTAAAAACTTAAAAGATATAAAAGAATTAAAAGAAGGCGACGCAATTGCTGTCCCAAATGACCCAACAAATGAGCTGCGTGCTTTAAAGCTATTTGAAAAAGCAGGCGTTTTAAAAGTTGATCCAAAGGCTACGGAAAAAGCGACTGCAAAAGATGTAATTGAAAATCCGAAAAATTTAAAGATTGTTGAATTAGAGGCATCTCAATTACCAACGCAGCTAAGTGAAGTGAAGGCAGCTGCGATTAATACAAACTTTGCATTAGGCGCAAAATTAAGTCCAGCGAAAGATTCTATTTTCCGCGAAGGAAAAGATTCACCATATGTGAACTGGGTCGTTGTTCGTACTGAAAATAAAGATGATGCAGTTGTAAATAAATTGAAGAAAGCTTATCAATCTAAAGAAGTAAAAGATTTCATTGAGAAAAAATTCGATGGTTCTGTTTTACCGTCTTGGTAGGAGCTGACTATAATGATTGAATTAAAAAACGTCTCCAAAGTATTTACAACAAAAAAAGGGAATGTTGAGGCCCTTAAACCAACTTCCCTTAAAGTAAAAAAGGGCGAAGTATTTGGAATCATCGGATATAGCGGTGCTGGTAAAAGTACATTAATTCGCTGTGTAAATTTATTAGAAAAACCAACGACAGGAAATATCATTGTAAACGAACAAGATTTAACAACCTTATCGACAAAAGAACTCGCAAAAGCGAGACAAAAGATCGGCATGATTTTTCAAGGATTCAATTTACTTAAAACCGTTACCGTTTATGAAAATATCGCACTACCCTTACGTCTATCTGGTCTTCCCAAAAATGAAATTGAAAAAAGGGTAGAAAAGTATTTACGTATTGTTGATCTTTTCAATAGAAAAGATGCCTATCCAAGTGAACTTTCTGGTGGTCAAAAACAGCGTGTAGCGATCGCTCGCGCACTATCTCATGAGCCTGAAGTTTTATTAAGTGATGAAGCAACAAGCGCATTAGATCCGGAAACGACCGATTCTATTCTTGATTTATTATTAAAGATCAACGAAGAAATCGGAATTACGATTTTGCTAATTACACACGAAATGAATGTCATCCAGCGTATTTGTGACCAAGTTGCTGTAATGGAACATGGATCTGTAGTCGAAAGCGGGACTGTGAAAGATATTTTCACAAACCCACAACATATAACGACGAAGAAATTTGTAAATAGCGCATTTGCAGCGAAAATTCCAGAAGAGGTACAGAAAGAGCTACAAAGTACTGGAGAAATCGTAACACTTTCATTTATAGGAACCGCTTCAGGAGAACCCGCGTTAGCTATCGCTACAAAACGTTTCCACGTATATCCTAATATTTTATCAGGCAATATTACGCAGTTAAAACATGAGGCATATGGAAAACTGGTTGTTCATATGCAAGGTGAAAAAAGTGAAGTACACCGTGCCTTATCATTTTTACAGGAACAAGGAATTATCGTAGAAGGAGGTAGAACAGATTATGGGAAACAAGTCCTTTTTGGATGAGTGGGGTAACGTAATATGGGAAGCAACAATTCAAACATTTCAAATGACATCTATTTCACTACTTATCTCTATTCTAATTGCGTTACCACTCGGTGTAACACTCGTTTTAACAAGACCTGGTGGCCAACTAGAGAATAAAATCGTATATCCGATTCTTAATACAATTATTAATGTCATTCGCTCTCTGCCATTTATCATTCTATTATTCTTTATTTTACCTTTTACAAAATTTTTAATGGGAACATCTATTGGTGTGCAAGGTGTTATCGTACCACTTGTCGTATTCACAGCTCCCTATATTGCTCGTTTAATGGAAACGGCTTTACTGGAAGTGGACCGTGGTGTTATTGAAGCATATCAAGCAATGGGGGTTTCTACTTTAAAAATCATTTGGCACGTTATGGTTAAAGAAGCTCGTCCATCTCTCGTACTCGGATTAACAATTGCAACGATTGGCTTAATCGGTGCAACAGCAATGGCTGGACTTGTAGGTGCTGGAGGCCTTGGTGACCTAGCATATCGCTTCGGACATTTACGCTACGAACCTGAAGTAATGTATGCAACGGTCTTTATTTTAATCATTCTCGTTCAAGGGTTGCAGTCTTTAGGGAATGGTGTTGCACGAAGATTGAAGAAAGATTAAAAAGAAGGTATCTCACTGAAATGAGATACCTTCTTTTTATTTATAAATTTATCTCTTAAATCCACCTTCTGAATGAATAACTTGCCCTGTAATCCATCCGGCTTCTTCGCTCACTAAAAACTTAATAAGTCTTGCTGCATCTTTCGGTTCGCCTATTCTACCAAAAGGAAACATCGGTTTTAATCCTCTTTTTATCTCTTCTGTCATCCATCCCGTATCAGTTGGACCTGGATTAATTGCATTCACTGTTATTCCTAGATGGGCCACTTCTGCTGACAACGTACTAGTAAGGGCATCAATAGCTCCCTTCGTTGTTGCATAAGCTAGTTCCCCGGCCATAGGCCCTTTAAATTGTCCCGAAGTAATATTAACAATTCTACCGCCGGATTTTTTATCAAATCCTTGAGCAAACTTACTACTTAATAATGTAGTGCCGCGAACATTTACCATATAATGTTTATCTAACTCTTCGGCAGTTAAATTGGAGAAATCATTATTCGTAGAGTACGCTGCATTATTAATTAATATATCAGGGTACCCCATTTGTTCAGTAACTTTATTTATAAGTTGTTCCGGCGCATCATTCCGAGTTAAATCTAACTCCATACTTGATACTTCAACACCGTTCTTTATCAGCTCTTCTTTTAATTGTATTTGTTCGTTTGGATCGACGCCCCAAGGCATCTCTTTATCGTAATTCGTCCAGTACGTAAAAAATATATCGTATCCTGCTTCAGCTAATTCTTTACAAATCGCTGCACCAATACCATCTAAACGACTAACACCTGTAACAACAGCTACTTTATTTTTTAGTTGATTCATCATATACTCCTCCAAGTTTAAAGGACGCATATTTTATATAAGAGATATAAACTTTCCCCACAGGTATCTATCCTTACAAAAGGGATGTACAAGCCAAATATGCAGTCCTTGCATGATTTACAGATAGCTAAATAAGCCCTCACTCATGAGAGAAAAATTCATCTATCTCATTTCGAATCATTACAAGTTCATCCACATATCTACTCTTTATCCCCTTTCAATATATCTCTATTGTTAGTCTACCAAAAAAGATGAAATGTTACAAAAAATAAAACAATTATTCATAACCTATCTTTGTTCACACTTCCTCCATTGTGAACTTATTCACAATGGATATATAATAAACATGTAAATACAATATACATTGGAGGGATTTCAATGGTTATCAATTTTTTAAGAACTGATAAACGCGCTACTTTCATATTATTATTTTTACGACTTTACATAGGATATGCATGGCTTGCTGCTGGAATAGGAAAAGTTTTTGGACAATCTTTTGACGCAAGTGGTTTTCTAAAAGGAGCTATCGCTCAAGCATCAGGTAGTCACCCTGCAGTACAAGGCTGGTGGGCAGATTTCCTTCAACATTTTGTTCTTCCAAACGCAGACCTATTTAGCTTTTTAGTTCAATGGGGAGAAATTTTAGTAGGTCTCGGTTTGATTTTAGGTGGATTAACAAAAACAGCTGCATTTTTCGGAATCATAATGAACCTTTCATTTTTATTAAGCGGAACTGTTAGTGTAAACCCAAACCTGCTTATTTTAACTATGTTCATTTTAGTTGCAGGACAGAATGCTGGACGTATTGGATTAGATGGTTATGTTTTCCCAAAACTTTTCAAAAAAAATAACCGTGAAGCATATAAATTAAGTAAAACTGCATAAGAATAGTTCATCTTTTAAATATAAATAAGGAAAGAGCCTACATTCAGGCTCTTTTCTCATTTACACCAAAATATTTCACAGTTTGCCTTATCCGAAATATTAAACTCAATCATATATAACCGGATAAATGTGTACGACTTTATTTCAAGCACCTAAAAAGCTTAAAGACTAAAACAAGACATTATAAAACCCTAAAACCTTCCATACTTTCTCCAAGAATATAGTGTGAAAACCACATCAAATTCTGCTTCATAATAGCCACATGAATTCCTGGCTGGTCAGAACTATATGCCATTCCTTTAAATATAATTAATTCTGTATCAACTTCCATATCCCTTAATCCTTCATATAGCTCATATGCATTTAGAATTGGAATTCTTGCATCCTTTTCGCCATGCTGGATTAAGGTAGGCGTACAGGCTGATTTAATATACGTCATTGGTGATATTTTCGTATATATCTCTGGATCATTCCATGGAGTATTTCCTAAATGCATCCTAATGAAGTAAGGGATATCTGTATTCACATAATGGGTACTCCAGTTAGTAATTCCACCTCCAACTGAAATAGCTTTAAATCTATTACTAAATGTAGAACAGAAAGCTGATATATATCCCCCGTTGCTCCATCCCATAACCCCTACTCTATCTTTATCTGCAATCCCTTCTTCAACTAGTTTATCCACTCCAGATATAACATCATCGTAGTCAGCAATTCCCTGTTTTCTATAGTTTGCTTTTAAGAACTCATTACCATAACCAGAACTTCCTCTATAGTTTGGCTCTAAAACTATAAAGCCTTTTTCGATAAACTGCTCAATCGGATATTTTTCATTAAAACAGTCTGAAAATATTGGGAAGGATGCCCAAGCCGGACCACCATGGATTACTACTAATAAGGGATGTTTTTTACTTGCATCAAACTCTACTGGAGTTGATAAAACACCCTCTATTTCAAGACCATCGCTACTTTGCCATGAGATGATTTCCCTGTTACTTTTAAGTTTCCCTTTGAAAAAGCTAGTTTCATCCGTTATTTTTTTATCGTCTAAATAGACTTCAAAGGTTTCATTTGTTATAGCTTTATTATAGGATATATGATTTCCATCCTTTGTTATAGAAGCATCCATTATAAAGCCATCTACTTTGTCACTTAACATTTCCACAGTGCCATCCTCACATAGCAATCCAATACGATAGTTAGTTTTATCCTGCCATCTAATTAAAATCCCCTTAGCTGTCCACTGTAATGGCATAACCGTACTATCAAAGTTTGTTAGAGGCTGAATTACCTCTCCAGTATTCATATCATATATCTCTAATGTACTTTCTTGTATATGGTTTCTATAGTAATTCTTCTCTCTTATACTTGCTGAGTAACATATTTTGCTGCCCTCAGGAGAAAAGCAAACGCTCCCGCCCAACAACTTATCTACATTCATCTTTTGTAGTTCCTCAGCTTCAACATCTAATATGTATAGATCACCATTCATATGATCGTTTAGGCTTGGTGTAGCCATAAATACAACCTTTGTCCCATCATTTGAAATATCAAAGTTATGTATATAAAAATCCTTATCCTCCGTTAATTGATAAACACCGCTAATTTCTCGTTCCCCTTTATCATTTTGTATCACTTTTTCTATTTCAATGTAGTATAAACAATTATTCTGGTGTTCCTTACCTATATGTTGAAAATCTCCATATAGTTCCTTACGTTTCTTTATCTCCTCACATTCTTTTGACTGTGCAACATAGTAAAAACCTTTACCAGTAGGCTCCCATTTGAATGTACTGATTCCTTCTTCCTCATCAGTAATTTGCACCCCCTCATAACCATCTATTGATTTAACAAAGATCTGATTTTTCTTATTATCCGCGTTACCAACCGGGCTAAGGTATGCGATATCCTTAGAATTTGGAGACCATAATGGGTATGTACTATCTATATCCCCAGTTGTTAACGGATAACTCTGCCCCTTATCTTTTTCATATATCCATACATGATTCCTATATGTATTGTCGTTCCAGTTAGCTGTCTTCTTAACAAATGCTACTTTTTGGCCATCATCACTTATGTTTGTACCTGATAAGGTTGGTAATGAAATAATTTCTTCTATACCTAAATATGTTTTTCTCTTCATTTTCATTAATAATCCCCCTCGTAATGTCTAGTAATCTAATTTGTTCAATAAAGTGAAACTTTAATCAGTGGGGGTGGTTTCCATCACCCACTGATTATTAGCCCTTACCAATCGGGTTTTTACGGGCAGCCCGACCCCCACCTAACTTCCTCGCATTCGCCGAATTTCGGGGAGTCTTACTGCCCGCAAATAGCGGGATAAACCTCTGTCATATGCTGCATCCTTTAGAACTGTGTTTAGCTTTCGCCACTGTAATACCCCGTCCTTTACCAACTGTTAGTCAAAAGTTTGTTGCCATAACAATTGGATCAGCTGTGTGTTTAATCCCAAGCTCTTGAGCAATAATACTCCTCTCTTCTTGTGATAATAAAGGAATTTTTTCATGAATACCTAAACGATAACGGAAAATTCAGTTAAATAAAAGCGATTCCGTTCCAAATTTGATAAAAATTCATGTTGTCTGGCGGTCTTTATACCTTTTAATCTTGTTGAACACCCTAATTAGGAAACACCTTGCATTTTAAGCCAAGGCTAATAATTTCCCCCGCTGCCATTTCCTCACTATCGATTTTAGTTGTTCTTTTTCTTTTCGACACAAAAACACCCCTTTAGATAATCATATCCAAAGGGGTGACTTTCTTTCCAATCAACAATACACTAGTTACTCTACCAATTTCCTACTCAACCGTAACAGACTTAGCTAAGTTACGTGGCTTATCAACATCACATTCGCGGTGAAGTGCTGCGTAGTATGAAATAAGTTGTAATGGAATTACTGCTACTAGCGGTGCTAGTGCTTCGTGTACAGCTGGTAATACGAAGCTGTCGCCTTCCATTTCTAAGCCTTTCATTGAGATGATACATGGGTTAGCTCCGCGTGCTACTACTTCTTTCACGTTACCACGAATTCCAAGGTTTACGTGCTCTTGTGTAGCAAGTGCGATAACCGGTGTACCGTTTTCGATTAAGGCGATTGTACCGTGTTTTAATTCTCCACCAGCAAATCCTTCTGCTTGGATGTAAGAGATTTCTTTTAGTTTTAACGCACCTTCTAAACCTACGAAGAAGTCTACGCTACGTCCGATGAAGAAGCAGTTACGCGTTGTTGCTAAAAATTGTTTTGCTAATGCGTCCATTTCTTCTTTTTGATCACAAAGTACTACCATTGCATTTGCTACAAGCCCTAATTCGTGTGTTAAATCGAAATCAAGAACTTCACCTTTCGCTTTTGCAATGTCAGCTGCTAAGATTGAAAGTACTGCAAGCTGTGCTGTGTATGCTTTCGTCGATGCAACTGCGATTTCCGGTCCCGCATATAAAGGAAGTGTATAATCAGCTTCACGAGAAAGCGTAGAACCAGGTACATTTGTAATCGTTAATGCTTTATGACCCATTTCATTTGTTTGCACAAGTACTGCACGGCTATCAGCTGTTTCACCACTTTGTGAAATGTAAATAAAGAATGGTCTTTCTGTTAATAATGGCATGTTATAAGAGAATTCACTTGCTACGTGTACTTCAACTGGTACTTTCGCAAATTTCTCAATGAATTGCTTTCCAACAAGACCTGCATGATAACTTGTTCCGCATGCAATGATGTAAATGCGATCGCTATCTAAAATTGCGTTACGGATATCTGCATCCAGTTCAATCTCGCCATTTTCACCTTGATACTTTTGAATAATATTACGGATTACAAGTGGTTGCTCATCGATTTCTTTTAGCATGAAATGAGGATACGTTCCTTTTTCAATATCACTTGCATCTAATTCCGCTGTAAACGGTGCACGTTCAATCGTTTCACCTTGTAAGTTTTTAATCGTAATGCTTTCTTTTGTTACAATTACGATTTCTTTATCCATTAACTCGATAAATTGATCTGTAACTTGTAACATCGCCATAGCGTCGCTCGCCACAACATTAAAGTTGTCACCAACACCTACTAATAGCGGGCTTTTGTTTTTAGCAACATAAATCATGTTTGGATTTTCAGCATCAAGTAGTCCAATTGCGTAAGAACCATGTAAAAGAGATAACGTTTGACGGAACGCGTCTTCTACACTTAGTCCTGTACTTACTTGTTGTTCCATAAGCTGCACGATAATTTCTGTATCTGTTTCACTTACGAACGTTACATCTTGTAAATATTCCTTTTTCACTAACTCATAGTTTTCAATTACACCGTTATGAACTAGTGTAAAGCGTTTTGATGTACTTTGATGCGGATGCGCATTTAGTTTGCTTGGAACACCATGTGTAGCCCAGCGTGTGTGACCGATTCCCACGCTTGCTGCTACATTCTCTTCTACGACTTCGCGAAGTTTTGCGATACGGCCTTTTTCTTTGTATACAATAACACCGTTCTCTGCTTGTACTGCAATACCTGCTGAATCATATCCGCGATATTCTAGCTTTTCTAAACCTTTTAATAAAATTTCCTTTGCATCTTGCTCTCCAATAAATCCTACGATTCCACACATGTTTAGTCGCCGTTACAAATGCTTACACTGCTCTGCGAACATGTAACGACATAGTCCGATACCATTTTTATTTATACTAAAAAACGGATTACATATTGCTAGCCCTGTAAGCTTGTAACGGCTTTCACCTTCCTCTCGATTGGGTTAAAGTCCGTATATACTTATACAGCTAGTATTCATCCGTTCCTCTTCTCTCATCACACTTTTACCTTTGTCCACTAAGTCACCTTAATGTTTTAAGTAAAAGTTTACGGTTGTGATGAACAACCGGGAGTCATCCGCCGAAATCTCGATAAACTCCACCTCGTCAACTACACTACTTGTAGTTCTGGCGCTTTTATAATTTACAATATTTCCTTTGAGAAAAAGAACAAGACCATCGTATAACAAACAATATAAATCGTCAATGAAATTTTTTTCATTGTCTATAAAACATATGAAAAAGGAGCACTTTTTGTGCTCCTTTTAAATAAAATCGGCTAATTATTCAACGCCAACTTCAGCTTTCACAACTTCTACAATACGATGTACATACCCATCACAAATTTCTTGTGTCGGTGCTTCTGCCATTACACGAATAAGTGGTTCTGTTCCAGATGGACGAACAAGAATACGACCGTCTCCGTTCATTTCTTCCTCTACAACACGAATAATTTCTTTAATTTTTTCATTTTCTAATGCTAGTTTTTTATCTGTTACACGAACGTTTACTAGTAATTGTGGGAATTTTGTCATCTCACCTGCAAGCTCAGATAATGGCTTTTTCGTCATTTTCATGATGTTTACAAGTTGAAGTGCACTTAACATTCCATCACCAGTTGTAATGTAATCAAGTAAGATAATGTGACCTGATTGTTCTCCGCCCAAGTTATATCCACCACGTTTCATTTCTTCCATTACGTAGCGGTCACCAACTGCTGTTTTATCACTTGTAATACTGTTTGCTTCAAGCGCTTTGTAGAAACCTAAGTTACTCATAACTGTTGAAACAACTGTATTATGTTTTAATTGACCAGTTTCTTTCATATACTTCGCGCAAATAAACATAATTTGATCGCCATCAACGATGTTCCCTTTTTCATCTACAGCGATTAAACGGTCGCCATCACCATCAAAAGCAAGTCCGATATCAGCACCTTTTTCTTTTACTAATTCAGCTAAGACTTCTGGATGTGTAGATCCTACGCCTTCGTTAATATTCATACCGTTTGGAGAAGTTCCCATCGTTGAAATATCAGCTTCTAAGTCTGCAAATAAGTATGGAGCTAAAGAAGAAGTCGCACCGTGTGCGCAATCTAAAGCGATATGTAAACCAGAGAAATCTTCCTCTACAGTTTGTTTAATGTATTGTAAATATTTTTGTCCACCTTCAAAATAATCACTCACTTGGCCAAGGTTAGTACCTGTTGGACGTGGTAACTCGTCAACTTCTTTGTCTAATAATGCTTCAATTTCTGCTTCTTGCTCATCTGTTAATTTGAAACCATCTGAACCGAAGAACTTAATTCCGTTATCTTGTACTGGATTATGAGATGCAGAAATCATAACACCCGCTTGTGCATCTAAAGCTTTTGTTAAATAAGCCACACCTGGTGTAGAAATAACACCAAGACGCATTACTTCTGCTCCAGTTGATAATAGACCTGCTACTAAAGCTCCTTCTAACATATGTCCAGATACACGTGTATCACGACCAATAATTACTTTTGGACGATCTGTATCTTTTGTTAATACATATCCGCCAAAACGTCCAATTTTGAATGCTAATTCAGGTGTTAATTCCTTATTTGCAACCCCGCGTACTCCGTCTGTACCAAAATATTTACCCATTATTATTCGCTCCTTTTTCGTGCTCTTTTTGATTATCTACTGTTGGTTCTTGGCTCGTTTCTTGGCCATTTTCTTTGTCTTTTTCTTTGTCTTTTTCTTTATTTTTATCTTTTTCCTGATCCTTTTCTGGATCCGGTTCAGGATTTTTTGGTTTTTCAGTTTGATTTTCTTGATTGTTTTTTGAATCTGGTGGTTCAATATTACCTTGTACTTCTTTATCCGGCTTTTCTTTCTTCACAATTGTGACTTTAGCACTTTTTTGTTTTGCTTCTATCGAAATATTACCAGGACCGCTCACTTGAATAGAAACATCCTTCGTCCCCGGAGATACATTTTGCAGATTAATCGCCGCTGTTATTTGAGCAGCTGTTATTTTATCTACTATACTTGCTTCTCCTGAAATATCAACGCTTATCTTTCCATCTTGTGGCGAAAGTAGCTGAGCAGTAACATCATTCGGAATTCCATTTTTTTGAATCGGGATACCATCAATAGTTTTACTTTTCGTTTGTTTTACCTTTTGTACCCCTACGGAAACCTTCACTTGATTTGGTTTTGCACTTGTTACACCTTTTGGCAATAAAACAGAGGCATCGAATGTTGTAGAATCCGTCAATTGACTAAGATCTACCTCGACCCCCTCTATAGATTGTATATTATCCAAAATGTCTTTTGGACCTGCTATCGTTACTTCTTTTGGTTCAACACTAATATTTGTAACTGCTAAACCTTCTGGTAAATTCCCTTTTTTCGAATATGTTAAAGGAACTGTTTTTTCGACGTTATTTGCTGTAGCTTGTGTCGCTACATTCACCGTTACACTTATTTTAGATGGATTTGTTTTTACATTTAAACGTTTTCCTTCTTTATTGTATAATGTAACGTCTGCTGTTTTTGTAACAGTTTTATTAACGCCTTTTAAGTCGATGTATGCCTTAGCCGATGAGATACTTTCTATTTCTTCTTTTGTTCCAACGACTTCAACAGTGTCGGGCTTAATACTTGATTTCTCAATAGTAGCACCTGCTGGCATCTGATCTTCATTTGATAATTTTAAATCTACATGAACATATTTTTTAGCTTTTTCGTGAAGAGTGACTTTAATTGTTGCTGGTTGAACTATCCCTTTTACATCATCTGGGAGACCATTTGCTTTTAAAGAAACTTCATAAGTTCCTTCTGGACGATCCCGCAAATCAACAGGTATATTAAATTGGCTTTTTGCTTTTGCTGTAGCAACCGCTGCTTTTGGCCCTTCTAACTTCACCTTGACTCCACCTTGTGGAATACCACTTACAATATACTTTTCTTCATCATATTTAAGGGTAATGGGATAATCAGTTAATGTTTCTTTCGATTCATTTACGAAAGGTAATATACTTGATGTTGTATTTTTTTCAGTTAAAGTTGCTGACATAAAAAGCATACACGCCAATAGTAATGAGATTCCTTTTAAAAACCAATTATTCTCCATTAACTTATCCATGACGCTTTCTCCTCCAATTCCATAAAGACGAAGAAGTCGTTTTTTCATTCCCACTAAATTCTGTTAACAACATATCCTTCAGCTGTTCTGTCTTCAAATCACGATGTAACTTACCGTTTTTCGTTAAAGAAATTTGACCCGTTTCTTCCGACACAACTACTGTAATACTATCAGTAACTTCACTAACTCCCATTGCAGCACGATGCCTTGTTCCTAACTCCTTAGAAATAAACGGACTTTCTGATAGCGGAAGATAACATGCTGCTGCTTTAATTGTACTTCCCTGCATAATTACTGCTCCATCATGAAGAGGCGTATTAGGGATAAAAATATTAATGAGTAATTCTGATGAAACATTTGCGTTCAGCGGAATACCCGTTTCCACATAGTCACCCATCCCAGTCTCTTTTGACAACGTAATTAATGCACCAATTCTACGTTTTCCCATATATTCCGTTGCTTTCGCTATCGCTGTTGCAACAATTTCAGGTTCATCGTCCTCGTGAGTTCCTACACGTGAAAACAAGCTGCCTCGTCCTAGCTGCTCAAGTGCTCTTCGTAATTCTGGCTGAAAGATAATAATAACAGCTAAGAATCCCCACGTTAATACTTGTTCCGTTAGCCAATATAGCGTATGCAATTCAAGTAAAATACTGATCATCCGGACGACAATAATAACTGTAATACCTTTTAAAAGTTGAACAGCCTTCGTGCCCCGGATTATAAGAATTAGCTTATATATAATAAACCATACAACAGCAATATCTAATGCCGTACTAAGATATTTCAAAATGGTCGTATCTTCAAAAGGCATACTAACCCTTCCTCCTACTTACGAGCAATTCTATCCATATATTGAAATATTATTTTATGCTCTATCTGTATGTATTTCCAACAACTAGTTAATTATACCATACATGAAACAAACGACAATTACAAACGCCCCCTTAGCTTAAATTGGTAAGATGTCAAACTTTCTTATCCTACAGTGTAATATAAGTTATTATACGCCTATTTTCCAATAAAAAAAGCAACTTCACAGTTGCTTTTCTTACATTTATTTCAGTTTTTCACCGAATAAAGAACCCATTAAAGCAACCGCTGTTGTTGCTGTTCTGTTTCTCTCATCTAAAATTGTATTTACTTCAACAAATTCAGCAGATGTAACAATATCGGCTTCTGCTAACATCTCCATCGCTAAGTGGCTTTCGCGATAAGATAGACCACCAATTACAGGTGTTCCAACTCCTGGTGCGTCATGAGGATCAAGCCCATCTAAGTCTAATGATAAATGAACACCATCAGTATGAGATAAATACGCAATTGTTTCTTCCATAACAGCCGTCATACCCATACGATCAATTTCATGCATTGAGAATACTTTAATGCCTTCTTCACGAATAAAGTCTTTTTCTCCTTCATCTAATGCACGTGCACCGATAATTACAACGTTCTCTTTCTTCACCTTTGGATATGCCCCATATAAGTCTACAAGTGAAGAATGCCCATATCCTAAACTTGCAGCAAGTGACATACCATGAATATTTCCAGATGGTGAAGTCTCTTCTGTATTTAAATCACCGTGTGCATCATACCAAATAACACCTAAATTTTTATAATGTTTCGCTACACCAGCTAACGTACCGATAGCAATACTATGATCGCCGCCCAATACAAGTGGAAAACGACCTTCTTCTATAATATGATCAACCTTACTTGCTAATTCATTACATACAGTTGCAACTTGTGTAAGGTTTCTTAACTTTGTATTTTCAGCTATTTCTTTCTCTCTCTCTATACATATATCTCCCATATCTTTTACGTTATATCCAATTTCTTCGATTCTTTCAATTACCCCTGCATAACGGATCGCGCTTGGTCCCATATCAACCCCGCGACGCATCTGTCCTAAATCCATTGGAACTCCAATAACTGAGATTTCTTTTTTCATAGATAGTATCCCCCTTTTATGCCTTCACTAAATATTTTAAATCTTTTATATAGTCTGACTCAACTCGACATTTTTCTGCATGGATATACATTTTATTCACTTATATTTACGTTAGAATCCTAATTTTTAAACTATTCGATGTATAAAGTTAACTTAATGAACCAACTAACTTTTCTATCAGCTAATATTTTTATCAGTGCTTTTCTCCATCACCACCTAAAATTACACAAAATATCCTCAAATAACTAAACAAAAAAACACTTCTACATTTAGAAGCGTTTTTCTGATGCTAATTTCCACACTGCTGCAATATTTTTTGCTGTCATTTCGATATTCTCTTCTGCCGCTTTATATGCTTCTTCTAATGTCATTGGACTAGCTGTAATACTAAACACTGCATCAATTCCCTTTTCATAAACAATTGCATAGTTCGGAGATACAGATCCGCCAATAGCAATTACAGGGATATGACGACATTTCGCCCGCTTCGCGACACCAATAGGAGCTTTTCCATAAGCTGTTTGTTCGTCTATTCTTCCCTCACCAGTTACAATAAGATCGGCACCCTCTATACACTTATCAAAATTTGTATAATCTAATACAATTTCAATCCCTTTTCTTAGCTGTCCCTTTAGCACTGCAACGACAGCAGCTCCCATTCCTCCAGCTGCCCCCGCACCCGGTATTTCAGATACATCAAAAGACACATGTTGTTTAAGTATATTAGCATAATGTTTTAAATTCTCATCTAGCTCTTTCATCATCTCTACATTCGCACCTTTTTGTCTCGCAAATACAAAAGATGCCCCGCTCAGTCCAACTAAAGGGTTATCTACATCACATGCCGCTTCTAATTTTATATCCTCCAGGCGTGAATCAATCTTAGAAAGGTCAACAGTGGTTATCAAATGCAATGTCCCTCCAGAGGGTTCTATTACCTCACCTTTCCTATTTATAAATCTTGCGCCTAAGGCAGATAGCATACCAGCCCCACCATCATTTGTAGCACTTCCTCCAAGCCCTAAAATAATGTGTTTAGCTCCTTGATCTAATGCATGTAATATCAGTTCGCCTGTCCCTTTTGTCGTTGTAATAAGTGGGTTTCTCTTTTCAATTGGAACGTGTTGTAATCCTGATGCTGCCGCCATTTCAATAAATGCTGTCTTCTTATCCTTAGACATACCATAAAAGGCTTGCACGCTCTCTCCAAGCGGCCCTGTCACATTAAGTGATATAATTCTCCCCATTGTAGCACCAACAAGAGCTTCAACCGTTCCTTCGCCTCCATCTCCAATTGGTACTTTAACATACTCTGCTTTAGGAAAAATTGCTGCAAAGCCTCTTTCAATAGCTTCACATACCTCTATAGCTTTCAAGCTTTCTTTATATGAATCCGATGCAATGACAACTTTCATAATTACCTCCCCCTTATTCAATCCCCTTTTTTCATTTTAAACGATATATGGAAAAGTTGCCTTTTGGAATGGAATTTAAACACAAAAAAAGCTTACATCATTTGATGTAAGCTTTCCCTATTTATATGGAGCCTAGCGGGATCGAACCGCTGACCTCCTGCGTGCAAGGCAGGCGCTCTCCCAGCTGAGCTAAGGCCCCTTAGTAATTAAGCGGAAGACGGGATTCGAACCCGCGACCCCAACCTTGGCAAGGTTGTATTCTACCACTGAACTACTTCCGCGAAAATGGTGAGCCATGAAGGATTCGAACCTTCGACCCTCTGATTAAAAGTCAGATGCTCTACCAACTGAGCTAATGGCTCGTAAATGGCTGGGCTAGCTGGATTCGAACCAGCGCATGACGGAGTCAAAGTCCGTTGCCTTACCGCTTGGCTATAGCCCATTAATATTTACTAGTATGGTTATCTTTTCAAAAAAATAAACCCTTTCAGGTTATTTTAAAGAAAATGGTGGAGGGGGGCAGATTCGAACTGCCGAACCCGAAGGAGCGGATTTACAGTCCGCCGCGTTTAGCCACTTCGCTACCCCTCCGACATTTAAAAATATATGGTGGAGGATGACGGGATCGAACCGCCGACCCCCTGCTTGTAAGGCAGGTGCTCTCCCAGCTGAGCTAATCCTCCAAAAGTGGTGACCCGTACGGGATTCGAACCCGTGTTACCGCCGTGAAAGGGCGGTGTCTTAACCACTTGACCAACGGGCCAAAAAAATAAAAACTTTTCCCAAGCTTCCAACCGGGCTTGAACCGGTGACCTCTTCCTTACCATGGAAGTACTCTACCAGCTGAGCTATGGAAGCATAATGGCTCCGCAGGTAGGAATCGAACCTACGACCGATCGGTTAACAGCCGATAGCTCTACCGCTGAGCTACTGCGGAATAATCTAAGCCTGGCAACGTCCTACTCTCACAGGGACAAGGTCCCAACTACCATCGGCGCTAGAGAGCTTAACTTCCGTGTTCGGTATGGGAACGGGTGTGACCTCTCTGCCATCATTACCAGACTTTTATCATTATGGACATTCTTTTGAGAATGTCAAAAGGAATTTTAAATATATATTCCTTCAAAACTAGATAACATTTGCTTCATATTATATGGTTAAGTCCTCGATCTATTAGTATTCGTCAGCTCCACATGTCACCATGCTTCCACCTCGAACCTATCAACCTGATCATCTTTCAGGGATCTTACTAGCTTACGCTATGGGAAATCTCATCTTGAGGGGGGCTTCATGCTTAGATGCTTTCAGCACTTATCCCTTCCGCACATAGCTACCCAGCTATGCCCTTGGCAGAACAACTGGTACACCAGCGGTGCGTCCATCCCGGTCCTCTCGTACTAAGGACAGCTCCTCTCAAATTTCCTGCGCCCACGACGGATAGGGACCGAACTGTCTCACGACGTTCTGAACCCAGCTCGCGTACCGCTTTAATGGGCGAACAGCCCAACCCTTGGGACCGACTACAGCCCCAGGATGCGATGAGCCGACATCGAGGTGCCAAACCTCCCCGTCGATGTGGACTCTTGGGGGAGATAAGCCTGTTATCCCCGGGGTAGCTTTTATCCGTTGAGCGATGGCCCTTCCATGCGGAACCACCGGATCACTAAGCCCGACTTTCGTCCCTGCTCGACTTGTAGGTCTCGCAGTCAAGCTCCCTTATGCCTTTGCACTCTACGAATGATTTCCAACCATTCTGAGGGAACCTTTGGGCGCCTCCGTTACACTTTAGGAGGCGACCGCCCCAGTCAAACTGCCCACCTGACACTGTCTCCCGGGTCGATAAGACCCGTAGGTTAGAATTTCAATACAGTCAGGGCGGTATCCCACCAGCGCCTCCACCGAAGCTAGCGCTCCGGTTTCAATGGCTCCCGCCTATCCTGTACAAACTGTACCAAAATTCAATATCAGGCTACAGTAAAGCTCCACGGGGTCTTTCCGTCCTGTCGCGGGTAACCTGCATCTTCACAGGTACTATAATTTCACCGAGTCTCTGGTTGAGACAGTGCCCAAATCGTTACACCTTTCGTGCGGGTCGGAACTTACCCGACAAGGAATTTCGCTACCTTAGGACCGTTATAGTTACGGCCGCCGTTTACTGGGGCTTCAGTTCAGAGCTTCGCTTACGCTAACCCCTCTCCTTAACCTTCCAGCACCGGGCAGGTGTCAGCCCCTATACTTCGCCTTACGGCTTCGCAGAGACCTGTGTTTTTGCTAAACAGTCGCTTGGGCCTATTCACTGCGGCTTTCCGTTAAGAAAGCACCCCTTCTCCCGAAGTTACGGGGTCATTTTGCCGAGTTCCTTAACCAGAGTTCTCTCGCACACCTTAGGATTCTCTCCTCGCCTACCTGTGTCGGTTTGCGGTACAGGCACCTTTTATCTCGCTAGAAGCTTTTCTTGGCAGCGGGGAATCAAAGACTTCGCTCCATAAGGAGCTTCCCCATCACAGCTCAGCCTTCACGATAAGCGGATTTGCCTACTTATCAGCCTAACTGCTTGGACGTGCACAACCAATCGCACGCTTCTTCTATCCTTCTGCGTCCCTCCATTGCTCAAACGATAAAGAGGTGGTACAGGAATATCAACCTGTTGTCCATCGCCTACGCCTGTCGGCCTCGGCTTAGGTCCTGACTAACCCTGAGCGGACGAGCCTTCCTCAGGAAACCTTAGGCATTCGGTGGACGGGATTCTCACCCGTCTTTCGCTACTCATACCGGCATTCTCACTTCTAAGCGCTCCACCAGTCCTTCCGGTCTGACTTCACTGCACTTAGAACGCTCCCCTACCACTGATACCATTGGTATCAATTCGCAGCTTCGGTGGTGTATTTAGCCCCGGTACATTTTCGGCGCAGAGTCACTCGACTAGTGAGCTATTACGCACTCTTTAAATGGTGGCTGCTTCTGAGCCAACATCCTAGTTGTCTAAGCAACTCCACATCCTTTTCCACTTAATACACACTTTGGGACCTTAGCTGGCGATCTGGGCTGTTTCCCTCTTGACTACGGATCTTATCACTCGCAGTCTGACTCCTAAGGATAAGTCATTGGCATTCGGAGTTTGACTGAATTCGGTAATCCGATGAGGACCCCTAGTTCAATCAGTGCTCTACCTCCAAGACTCTTACACTTAAGGCTAGCCCTAAAGCTATTTCGGGGAGAACCAGCTATCTCCAGGTTCGATTGGAATTTCTCCGCTACCCACACCTCATCCCCGCACTTTTCAACGTGCGTGGGTTCGGGCCTCCATTCAGTGTTACCTGAACTTCACCCTGGACATGGGTAGATCACCTGGTTTCGGGTCTACGACCACGTACTAAACGCCCTATTCAGACTCGCTTTCGCTGCGGCTCCGCCTCTTCAGCTTAACCTCGCACGGGATCGTAACTCGCCGGTTCATTCTACAAAAGGCACGCCATCACCCATTAACGGGCTCTGACTATTTGTAGGCACACGGTTTCAGGATCTCTTTCACTCCCCTTCCGGGGTGCTTTTCACCTTTCCCTCACGGTACTGGTTCACTATCGATCACTAGGGAGTATTTAGCCTTGGGAGATGGTCCTCCCAGATTCCGACGGAATTTCACGTGTTCCGCCGTACTCAGGATACATTCAAGAGAGAACGAAGTTTCGACTACGGGGTTGTTACCCTCTGTGACGGACCTTTCCAGGTCGCTTCGTCTACCTCGTTCCTTTGTAACTCCGTATAGAATGTCCTACAACCCCAAGAGGCAAGCCTCTTGGTTTGGGCTAGATTCCGTTTCGCTCGCCGCTACTCAGGAAATCGCATTTGCTTTCTCTTCCTCCAGGTACTTAGATGTTTCAGTTCCCTGGGTCTGTCTTCCATACCCTATGTATTCAGGTAAGGATACCATACCATTACGTATAGTGGGTTTCCCCATTCGGAAATCTTCGGATCAAAGCTTACTTACAGCTCCCCGAAGCATATCGGCGTTAGTCCCGTCCTTCATCGACTCCTAGTGTCAAGGCATCCACCGTGCGCCCTTTCTAACTTAACCAAACTAAAATTAAAAAAATATGAGCTACACTGTTATCTAGTTTTCAAAGAACATACATTTAAACTTGAGAGATAGTTCTCTCAAAACTGAACGAAACAAAACAAGTCAACGTTTATTGATGAACTGCGTTCATCAATTCTCCATAGAAAGGAGGTGATCCAGCCGCACCTTCCGATACGGCTACCTTGTTACGACTTCACCCCAATCATCTGTCCCACCTTAGGCGGCTGGCTCCATAAAGGTTACCCCACCGACTTCGGGTGTTACAAACTCTCGTGGTGTGACGGGCGGTGTGTACAAGGCCCGGGAACGTATTCACCGCGGCATGCTGATCCGCGATTACTAGCGATTCCAGCTTCATGTAGGCGAGTTGCAGCCTACAATCCGAACTGAGAACGGTTTTATGAGATTAGCTCCACCTCGCGGTCTTGCAGCTCTTTGTACCGTCCATTGTAGCACGTGTGTAGCCCAGGTCATAAGGGGCATGATGATTTGACGTCATCCCCACCTTCCTCCGGTTTGTCACCGGCAGTCACCTTAGAGTGCCCAACTTAATGATGGCAACTAAGATCAAGGGTTGCGCTCGTTGCGGGACTTAACCCAACATCTCACGACACGAGCTGACGACAACCATGCACCACCTGTCACTCTGCTCCCGAAGGAGAAGCTCTATCTCTAGAGTTTTCAGAGGATGTCAAGACCTGGTAAGGTTCTTCGCGTTGCTTCGAATTAAACCACATGCTCCACCGCTTGTGCGGGCCCCCGTCAATTCCTTTGAGTTTCAGCCTTGCGGCCGTACTCCCCAGGCGGAGTGCTTAATGCGTTAACTTCAGCACTAAAGGGCGGAAACCCTCTAACACTTAGCACTCATCGTTTACGGCGTGGACTACCAGGGTATCTAATCCTGTTTGCTCCCCACGCTTTCGCGCCTCAGTGTCAGTTACAGACCAGAAAGTCGCCTTCGCCACTGGTGTTCCTCCATATCTCTACGCATTTCACCGCTACACATGGAATTCCACTTTCCTCTTCTGCACTCAAGTCTCCCAGTTTCCAATGACCCTCCACGGTTGAGCCGTGGGCTTTCACATCAGACTTAAGAAACCACCTGCGCGCGCTTTACGCCCAATAATTCCGGATAACGCTTGCCACCTACGTATTACCGCGGCTGCTGGCACGTAGTTAGCCGTGGCTTTCTGGTTAGGTACCGTCAAGGTGCCAGCTTATTCAACTAGCACTTGTTCTTCCCTAACAACAGAGTTTTACGACCCGAAAGCCTTCATCACTCACGCGGCGTTGCTCCGTCAGACTTTCGTCCATTGCGGAAGATTCCCTACTGCTGCCTCCCGTAGGAGTCTGGGCCGTGTCTCAGTCCCAGTGTGGCCGATCACCCTCTCAGGTCGGCTACGCATCGTTGCCTTGGTGAGCCGTTACCTCACCAACTAGCTAATGCGACGCGGGTCCATCCATAAGTGACAGCCGAAGCCGCCTTTCAATTTCGAACTATGCAGTTCAAAATATTATCCGGTATTAGCCCCGGTTTCCCGGAGTTATCCCAGTCTTATGGGCAGGTTACCCACGTGTTACTCACCCGTCCGCCGCTAACTTCTTGAGAGCAAGCTCTCAATCCATTCGCTCGACTTGCATGTATTAGGCACGCCGCCAGCGTTCATCCTGAGCCAGGATCAAACTCTCCAATAAAGTTAGTTTGTCTAGCATCTAAAAATAAAAATTGACGTTCACGTTGTTTGTTTCGTTCAGTTTTCAAAGAACTTGTCTGTCGCTCATTTGCGACTTCCTTATGTTAACATCTTCATTTTTCGATGTCAACTAAGTTTTTTAATTTCTTTTTTGTCGTTTTCTGCGTTTCTGCATCAGCGACGTTTATTAATTTATCATATACTTACTATTAACGTCAATACTTTTTAATAAAAAATTCTTTTTCTTACATAACGAATACATTCTTCCCTATTAGCAACTCTCCGAAATAAACAAAAAATGATTTTATACCTTTTTTACAACGCTATGTATACGCTCATCTTCAAAATCAAATAAAAGTTCCTCTAATTCTCTCTTCAGTATGTATTCCATTTCTTTTTTCTCTTCCTTCGTCAACATAATCCCAAGCAAATTATCACCCCAATAACTCCTTACGTGTACCGATAAACACCGCACTCATTTTCAATTATCAATACTGTATCATCAAAAAACAAAATTCTATCACTCATTATATCCACCACTTACGATATTAATCCCTTGTTCTCTTTTTTTAATTTAAAGCATATATGTAACTGAAAAGGATTGGACAAAGGGGCGTAATATTATGTTTTTCTTTTTTATTACGAGTAAAAGGACATTTAAACACATTAGCTTAATAGTCGTACTTTCCTTATTTACAGCATGGCTACTCTTTTTAAAAACATATTCACATGAATCTGCTTTTTCAACTGCTACTGGCCCTAAAGTGATTTACAAAGGGGACACTGCAAAAAAACAAGTTGCATTCACGTTTGACGTTAGTTGGGGAGACCAAAAAGCTATTCCAATCCTTAATACACTCAAAGAAAGAGAAATTAAGAATGCAACCTTCTTTCTCTCTGCTGCATGGGCTGAAAGACACCCTGATATTGTCGAACGCATCATGAAAGATGGACATGAGATTGGTAGTATGGGTTATAATTACACGTCCTACACTTCACTAGAAGCAAATGAAATACGACGAGATCTTTTACGGGCACAAGATGTTTTTACAAAACTTGGCGTAAAACAAGTCAAGCTATTACGTCCACCTAGTGGCGACTTTAACAAAACGACTCTTAAAATAGCGGAATCACTCGGATACACCATCGTTCATTGGAGTAACAATTCAAATGACTGGAAAAATCCCGGCGTAAATAAAATCGTTTCCACAGTCTCTAGCAATTTAAAGGGTGGAGATATTGTCTTATTACATGCTTCTGATTCTGCCCTTCAAACAAATAAAGCTTTACCATTACTCTTACAAAAATTAAAGAGCGACGGATATGAACAAACATCTGTATCGCAACTTATTTCCAACACAAGTACAAAAAGCGAAGATATTAAGTAGTTCCTTTCCACACGGTTCTTCACACATAAAAAGCTCCACTATCTTTCGTTAAGATAGCGGAGCTTTTTTTATCCTAGTGTTTACAGACGATAAGAATCTGGTTAATTAAAAACCCATTCTCTTCTCATTAAGCTGACTTACTCTTTTGTCCAATTAAACGATGCAATACAAGTAACTGATATGCATTACATAATAGAAGTGGTATCACCATTAAATATAACCAATCTGTATCATTAATCCGGAGCGCTGGTACCCATTCAAGAATTGTTACAACAACCATAAAGAACAAAGCGGGAACAAATGCTTTTTTATTCGTTTCTTTACTCTTTATGTAAGCGACAATTGCCCCAAACACAAATAACATCCCAGCAACAAGTATGTTATTCCCTAACGAAACTTCCCCATTTGCAATAAGTACTGACCTTAAATAAACGAAATCAAACAATACGAACGCAATAAAGAACAGTTGCACTGCATTCCATAAAGAAGATGACCGAAACATCCCTAATCCAAAACGATGAATCGTTAAATATGCAAAGAACCCCATTTGACTTATAACACTAAAAATAAATCCTACGCCCATCAACCAGAAAGAAACTGCTAGAATCTCCTTTCCGTCGAAATTTTGAAAAAATTTAGCGTACTTGTCCCACTCTAAAACAAAACCAATAAAGACCGTGCTAATCCCACCAAGAAACAACGTCGTAAAAAATAGTCGTACCCACTTGCGGCTATTCACAACACATCCCCCATTATTCTTATATTTCTAATTAAATTGTATCAATGACAATTTCAAAAAGCTAGCCATGTTAATGTATAAATTCCTTAAAGAGATTTATATTAAAAAAAGAGAACTGTGCTGAAAGGAGCTCCAACTTATGAAACGGATGCTGCTCGTTTTGATTTCTTCTTTTCTATTTATGGCACTAGTGGCATGTGCACAAGAAAAAGAAGCAAAATCCGAACTTGATTATGATCAAACAAAAAAAATGATTGTTGATATTTTAAAAACCGACCAAGGAAAAAAGGCAATCCAAGATGTATTAACTGATGAAAAAATGAAACAAGCCCTCATATTAGATGAAACAGTAGTAAAGAAAACGATTGAAGATGCGATGGTATCTGAAAAAGGGCAACAATTCTGGGAAAAGCTCTTTAAAGACCCTGAGTTCTCATCGAAATTTGCTAAAAGCATGGGAAAAGAACAAACAAACTTAATGAAAACTTTACTAAAAGACCCTGAATACCAATCAGGTGTTATAGAGATTATGAAAAATCCTGAAGTAGAGAAAATTATGTTACAAACAATGAAGAGTAAAGAATATCGTCAATATTTACAGCAAGTACTAACCGAAACTGCCGAAAGTCCACTCTTCCAAGCTAAGATGATTGACATCATTAGTAAAGGTGTACAAAAAGCCGAAAAAGGTGGGTCTGATAAGAAAGGCGCAGGCGGTGAAGGTGGTTCTCAAGATGGGAACAAAGAACAACAATAAAAATTATAGTAATGAGTGGACAACGTATATATTGTCCACTCATTACTTACTACTTTATTTTTGTATAACAGCTGTTTTATCAATAACTGTCTCAGCTATCTTACGATAAATAAGACCCGTTGTATGTGTATCTTCATATACTGACGGCGCAAAGTCCTCTTTATTCCAATCAGGTTGTTGAAGTGGAATTCGACCAAGTACATCCGTTTGGAGTTCCGTAGCTAATTTATCTCCTCCACCTCTTCCAAACACATACTCTTTTTCACCAGTTGCTTTACTTTCAAAATACGCCATATTTTCAACAACACCAAGAATGCTGTGTTCTGTACGTAAAGCCATGGCTCCAGCGCGCGCTGCTACAAATGCCGCTGTTGGATGCGGCGTTGTTACAATAATCTCTTTACAAGCCGGCAACATCGAATGCACATCTAGAGCAACATCACCCGTACCTGGTGGTAGATCCAATACTAAGTAATCTAAATCACCCCATTCTACTTCTGTGAAAAAGTGATTTAACATTTTCCCAAGCATCGGTCCTCTCCAAATAACAGGTGCGTTATCTTCTACAAAGAATCCCATTGAGATTACTTTCACTCCTAGACGCTCCACTGGTATTATCTTATCACCTCTTACGATTGGGCGTTTTTCTATACCCATCATATCCGGTACACTAAAACCATAAATATCCGCATCAATGATACCAACCTTTTTTCCTAAACGAGCTAAAGCAATTGCAAGGTTAACTGAAACAGTCGATTTCCCTACTCCACCTTTTCCACTTGCTACCGCTAAAAATGTTGTATTTGAGTTCGGTGATAATAAGGATTCACTTTTCTCTTCCTCTTGCGGTGGTGCAAACTGGGCTAGTTCCTCTTCTGTAAATTCTGCAAAACGAAGTCCAACTGTTGTTGCTCCAAGTTCTTTTACTAACTTTACAATTCCAGACTGCAACTGCATTTGTTCCGCTGTACCTGTCTTTACAATTGCAATTTTAACACTTACATGTTCCTTCTCAGGCTTGACTGTTACCTCTTTAATTGCATTTGTTTCTTTTAACGTTTTATGTATAAACGGATCTACAATCCCTTCCAATGCTTCCACTACCTGCTCTTTTGTTACCATAATTAGCCCAGCCCCCTGTATGAAAAATAACGTAATGTTAATTAAATTTATCTCTCTTTATTTTTGAAATAAATGCGTTTACATTTCCAGTATAACATATTTTCGGAAAACTTCGTTAACGAGAGAAACTCGAAAAATCCTCCTTATTCTGGAGGATTTCCTTTTTCCGTAAAATAACGTAATATACCACGATATATTGCAGCCGCTACTTTTTGCTGGTATTTCTCCGAATTTAACATATATCTTTCATTCACATTCGATAAAAAGCCAGCCTCAATTAAAGCACCTGGTTTTTTGGCATACTTCAATAAATACACGTGAGGAATTGTTTTAGCAGAACGATTCGTATTTTCTAAGCTTGTTCTCAATTCAGCTTGTATAAATTTCGCAGCCCGTTCGTTTTCAATCGAAGAACGGTAGTAGAACGTTTGTGCGCCCTTAGATCCACTACTAGTTAGGGCATTTAAATGAATACTCGCAAAAAAGTCTACATCAGGCTTATTAATGATCTCAACACGCTTTTTTAAATCCTCTGCTTTACGTCTACTATATGACTTTGTATCTTTATTAGCTAAATCATAATCTCCTTCACGAGTTAAAATAACTAAAGCACCTTGTTCTTGTAAATAATCTTGTACCTTTTTTGTAATCTCAAGCGTAATATCTTTTTCTACAATATCCTTTCCACCAACAGCCCCTCCGTCTGGCCCACCATGCCCAGCATCTAGTACAATCACTTTCCCTGATAAGGGTAAATTCCAAGCTCGCCACGATTTTGTAATTTGAAATTCTTGTTTAACTAAAAAAAACAAAACAACCGCAGCGAGCGCAAAAGAGATAATTCGAATTCTCTTCATACCTTTCCTCCTCCAGCTAGTCCCTCTAATTACTTATATGGGACAAGAGGAAAGTTTATGCTTGTCTTAGTGTAGCTTTAATCGATATCTTCTTTCGCCTTTTTCATACCCTTCCTGCCACCACAAGCCGATAAACTGCTGGCAAGATTCAAAAAGCAATTCCTCGTCTTGCAACTTAATTTCACGTATAGTCATACTCGTTAAAAATTGAAATAATGTTTCAGTTAATTGTTGCTCTTCTTCTAAAGCCCTATATTTCACATCAAAGAATGATTCACCATGATAACCAAATTTACTGTATCTCGCTCCTAATAAATAAGATTCTATCCCTAATTCAATACAATAATCTTCATACTGACGATGAAGTTCTTGCATCTGAAAGGCATCACGAATATTTGAACGCAATGTTTTTAATGATAACTCTCGCAGCATCTTCCGCTCGTATTTTAACTGCTTTTCTTTTTGTTTTTCTTGTAAGCTGACAATGACATTCATAATACTTATAAACCTCCCTAATACGTATTAGTCTAAGCTTCTAAAGAAGAAGCATACGCAGGACGGTAGCACTAAAATATTCCAAGCTACAAAAATTACAAAAGAAGAATTAAACATAAAAAAACCCCAACCAAAATGGTTGGGGTTTGAAGTTCGCAAAAATTAACGTTTTGAGAACTGAGGTGCACGACGTGCGCCTTTAAGACCGTATTTTTTACGCTCTTTCATACGTGCGTCACGAGTTAATAGACCTGCACGTTTTAGTGTTAGACGGTATTCTGGATCAGCTTTTAATAAAGCGCGAGAAATACCGTGACGAATAGCACCAGCTTGACCAGTGTATCCACCACCATTTACGTTTACAAGTACATCGTAGTTACCTAAAGTTTCTGTTGCAACTAGAGGTTGTTTCACTACTTCACGTAATGCAGCAAATGGGATATAGTTTTCAAAATCACGACCGTTAATGATAACGCGTCCTTCGCCTGGAACTAGGCGTACGCGCGCTACTGAACTCTTACGACGTCCAGTGCCATAGTATTGAACCTGTGCCAAAGTAAGCCCTCCTTTAATTAATTATCCGCGAAGTTCGTAAACTTCTGGTTTTTGTGCTTGGTGTGGATGCTCTGCTCCAGCATACACGTTTAATTTCTTAGATACTTGACGTCCTAAACGTCCTTTTGGAAGCATCCCTTTAATTGCAAGCTCTAACATTTGTACAGGGTAGTTTGTACGCATTTCTAGAGCTGTTCTTTGCTTAAGTCCACCTGGGTGGTTAGTGTGACGGTAGTAAATTTTATCGTTTAATTTATTACCTGTTAAATGAATTTTCTCAGCGTTAATAATAATTACATGATCACCCGTGTCAACGTGTGGTGTAAATGTAGGTTTGTTTTTACCACGTAAAATGGATGCTACTTCAGTAGATAGGCGACCTAAAGTTTGACCTTCAGCATCAACCACATACCATTTACGCTCAACTTCGTTAGCTTTTGCCATAAAAGTCGTACGCATGTGTTTCCCTCCTCGTTATCTTTTCCATAGAAAAAATCTATTGTTTATCTTAAACACGATTTCCTTCCGGGGCTAATCGTGGTTTTAGAAACAATACCATATGTTATGATATACTTTTGAGTTTCTAATGTCAAGCAAATGTTACACCAGGATTAGTTGTTATAGTTTACCTGCCATAAGTAAAGTCCATGACCTGGAGCCATCTTTCCAGCAAACTGGCGATTTTGTTTCGCTAAAATCTCTGGAATGCTATCAGGATCAAGCTTTCCTTGCCCTATGTTAAGTAACGTACCAACAATAATTCTGACCATATTATATAAAAATCCATTACCTACAAAACGAAAAATTAATTCATCGTCTTGCTCAATTAATTCGATTTCATAAATTGTTCGCACTTTATCTTTTTTGTCAGTTTTTGCCGAACAAAAAGAAGTAAAGTCATGCGTTCCAATAAAATAAGGAATCGCTTTTCTTATAGAATCTATTTCGAGCGGATATGGATATTGATATACATAATTTCTACGGAATACATCCGCAGTCTTTGATAATAATACACGATAGCGATATTCTTTTTTCTCGACACCGTAACGTGCATGAAATTCTTCTGTTTTCTTCTCTACCTGCCTGATAATAATATCATCTGGCAACATTGTATTTAAAGCATTACTCCATTGCCACTCTTCAAGAGACAAAGGTGTATCAAAGTGTATCACTTGCCCTTTGGCGTGAACGGTAGAATCCGTTCTGCCTGATGCCTGCACACGAACAAGTTCTCCTTTATGTAACTTCTGCAATGCTTTCTCTATTTCTTGTTGAACAGTACGATGCTGTGGTTGAATTTGGTAACCACAAAAATGAATGCCATCATATGCAACTGTACATTTTATTCTTTCCATTTCTCTATTCTCCATTACGACCGCACCCATGCCAAAATACAAGCTAAACAAAGTAAGCTTACAATTGTTACTGTATCACTTATTTTCCAGCGTAGTTGCCTAAATTTAGTACGTCCTTCGCCACTTTGATATCCACGAGCTTCCATCGCAATCGCTAAGTCCTCTGCACGCTTAAAAGCACTGATAAATAGTGGAACGAGTAGTGAGATAATAGCTTTCATCCTATCTTTTATCGGTCCCCCAGCAAAATCGATACCACGTGACGCCTGCGCTTTCATGATTTTACTCGTTTCATCCATTAATGTGGGGATAAATCGAAGAGAAATTGACATCATTAATGCGATTTCATGAACAGGAACTTTCATACGCTTCAACGGCTTTAATAACGTCTCTAAACCGTCTGTAATCTCAATCGGTGTCGTTGTTAACGTTAATAATGTCGTCATTAAAATAATAACGAAAAATCGTATAGAAATGTAGATTCCTTGCTCTAATCCTTTTTCATGTATCGAAAACCAACCAAGCTGGAATAGTACTTCCCCTTCTTTATTTGTAAAAATATGCAGGAAAAATGTAAAAAGAAAAATCCATAAAATTGGTTTTAAGCCCGAAAGTACATAACGAATCGGCACTTTTGCAAAAAATAAAGCAATGAGTGCATATAAAAATAAAAATCCATATGAAATCGCATTATTTGCTAAGAAAACAACAAATACATATAAAAAGACAATCAACAGCTTCGTACGAGGATCAAGTTGATGAATGAGTGACTGACCTGGAATGTATCTCCCAATAATCAACTGCTGCATGATTCATGACCACCTTTTCGTAACACCTGTACAACTTCATGAGTAAGATCCTCTAAAGATAAGGTAGCTTTCGAAATTGAAATACCAAACTTCTCTTCAATTGCACGTTTATACTTTAAAGACATTGGAAGATCCACACCGATTTGTTCTAATTCATCAGCATGTGAAAATACTTCCTCTGCTCTTCCTTGCAAAAAGACCGTTCCTTTATGCATGACCACTATTTGATCTGCATACTTAGCGGCATCCTCCATATTATGGGTAACAAGAATGACTGTAAGCCCCTGTTCCTTATGCAAATTGTAAAACATCTCCATAAGCTCGTGCTGTCCTTTCGGATCAAGCCCTGCTGTAGGTTCATCTAATACAAGCACTTCGGGTTCCATCGCAAGTACGCCCGCTATTGCAACACGCCTCATTTGCCCACCACTTAATTCAAACGGAGAACGCGCTAATAACTCTATGTCCAATCCAACAAGCTGGATTGCATCTTTCGCCTTTTGTTTTGCCTCTTCTTCAGATACACCAAAATTAGTGGGCCCAAAACAAATGTCCTTTTCAACTGTTTCTTCAAATAGTTGATGTTCTGGAAACTGAAAGACAACCCCTACTTTTTTTCGTAGCGGCTTAAGTTTCTTCTCTTTCTTTCCTGCTGAAATTAAATGTTCACCAATTTGAACCGTACCATTTGTCGGCTGCAATAAACCATTTAAATGTTGAATCATCGTTGACTTGCCTGAACCAGTATGACCGATAATGGCATAATAGCCCCCACTTGGAAACGACACGTCTACATCATAAAGTGCGCGTCTTTCAAATGGAGTTTTATATTGATAACGATGTTCTACTTTTTGGAATGTAATCTCCAAAGTTCGTTCACCAAGCTTTCCATTGTAAGATGCGTATTTTGTAAGAGAATTTCATTTCTTTTTAATAATTCTGCTATTTTCACCGAAAAAGGTACATCTAATCCAATTTCTTGGAGCATATGAGAGGATTTAAAAATTTGCGTTGGTGTCCCTTCCTCTAATATTTCTCCCTTATTTAAAATAATAATACGGTCTGACTGTGCAGCTTCTTCTAAATCATGTGTAATTGATAACACAGTGATACCCTTTTGATTAACAAGTTTTCTAACTGTTTCTATTACTTCACGTCTACCTTGAGGGTCTAACATTGAAGTTGCTTCATCTAGTATTAAAATAGATGGCTGAAGTGCTAAAACACCTGCTATTGCCACCCTCTGCTTTTGTCCGCCAGATAACGAATGAGGTTCTTCATTTAGGAAATCTTCCATACGAACAAGTTGCAGAGCCTGCTCTAGTCTTTCTATCATCAGCTCTCTTGGCATTCCGATATTCTCTAAGCCAAATACAACGTCATCTTGTACCGTTGTTCCAACAAATTGATTATCCGGATTTTGAAATACCATCCCAATTTGCTTTCGAACATCCCATACTGTTTCCTCAGATAAAACCATTGTATCATTTACAGTAATTGTCCCTGATTCCGGCAAAAACAAACCATTCAATAACTTTGCAAGTGTAGACTTCCCTGAACCGTTTTGTCCAATGACAGATACCCATTCTCCTTCATATAAGGAAAATGAAACATCTTTTAATGCATAAGAGGCTGCCCCAGGATATTGAAATGATATATTTTCTGTCCGAAGTTTCTCTTTTTTCAATACAAGGCACCCTTTCTTTCGCCAAGTTAGCCCGTTTTTCTATATTTAAAAAAAAAGGGCCATGACCAGTTACTTGAAAAGAACTGTCTTGCCCTTTTAATTATCATTATACTAGCTCGATAATTACCATTGGTGCTGCGTCTCCGCGACGTGGACCAATTTTTGCAATACGAGTGTATCCGCCTTGGCGCTCAGCATAGCGTGGAGCTACATCAGCGAATAATTTTTGAAGTGCATCTTGACCAGTCTCAGCGTTAGCAACCTCATTACGGATGAAAGCTGCTGCTTGACGACGAGCATGAAGATCTCCGCGTTTACCTAAAGTGATCATTTTTTCCACTACAGAACGAAGTTCTTTTGCACGAGTTTCTGTCGTTTGGATGCGCTCGTTGATAATTAAATCAGTAGCTAAATCACGTAACATAGCTTTACGTTGCGCACTTGTACGGCCTAATTTTCTGTATGCCATTCGTAGTTCCCTCCTTTGTTGATGGGTTTAAATCCTCAGTCGTCTTTACGTAAACCTAAACCTAATTCCTCAAGTTTATGTTTAACTTCTTCTAAGGATTTACGTCCTAAGTTACGAACTTTCATCATATCTTCTTCTGTTTTGTTCGCAAGCTCTTGTACAGTATTAATTCCTGCACGTTTTAGGCAATTATAAGAACGAACAGAAAGATCTAGTTCTTCGATAGTCATCTCAAGAACTTTTTCTTTTTGATCTTCTTCCTTCTCGACCATAATCTCAGCATTTTGTGCTTCGTCAGTTAAACCAACAAAGATATTTAAATGCTCAGTTAAGATTTTGGCACCTAAAGAGATAGCTTCTTTTGGCCCGATGCTTCCATCCGTCCATACATCAAGCGTAAGCTTATCATAATTAGCCACTTGTCCGACACGTGTCTTTTCCACTTGGTAAGTCACACGTGATACTGGAGTATAAATAGAATCAATAGGAATTACTCCTATTGGTTGATCTTCGCTTTTATTTGCATCAGCTGGCGTATACCCACGGCCACGCTTTGCAGTTAAACGCATGCGGAAATGCGCATTTTTTGCTAACGTCGCAATGTGTAAATCTGGATTTAAGATTTCAACATCACTATCGTGAGTAATATCAGCAGCTGTGACAATACCTTCGCCCTGTACATCGATTTCCAACGTCTTCTCTTCTTCAGAGTAGATTTTAAGAGCTAACTTTTTCAAGTTTAAGATCATCGTAGTAACATCTTCTACTACGCCCTCTACTGTTGAAAATTCGTGTAAAACGCCATCGATTTGGATAGCAGTTACAGCGGCACCAGGGAGTGAGGATAAAAGAATACGACGTAAGGAGTTACCCAAAGTAGTACCATATCCACGCTCAAGCGGTTCAATCACGAATTTGCCATACTTAGCATCTTCGTTAAGTTCAACCGTTTCGATTTTCGGTTTTTCGATTTCAATCATTAACTAAACCCTCCTTCAAAACGTCGAAACCCCGGTTAAACAAAGGAAAAACCTCTGTTTAACCGAAAGTCCCCCTTAGGCAGTTCCCGATTGTGCACAACAAGCGATGTTTCTGTACGAAATTTCTCGATAATGCATCATATCCATTATAGACAAAAGGGAAAATTCTATACAGAAAAATTACACACGACGACGTTTTGGTGGACGACATCCATTATGAGGAACTGGAGTAACATCTCTAATTGCTGTTACTTCTAGACCTGCCGCTTGAAGAGCACGAATTGCAGCTTCACGACCAGCACCAGGACCTTTAACAGTAACCTCTAAAGTTTTTAAACCATGCTCCATTGCAACTTTAGAAGCAGCTTCAGCAGCCATTTGCGCAGCGAATGGAGTAGATTTACGAGATCCACGGAAACCAAGTGCACCAGCACTAGACCAAGAAAGTGCGTTACCGTGAGTATCTGTAAGTGTTACGATTGTGTTGTTGAAAGTAGAACGAATATGAGCTATACCAGCTTCAATATTCTTTTTCACACGTTTTTTACGAGTGTTTGTTTTACGTGCCATTGTTAGTTCAACCTCCTTTACTTATTATTTCTTTTTATTTGCTACTGTACGACGTGGACCTTTACGCGTACGAGCATTGTTTTTAGAGTTTTGACCACGAACTGGTAAACCACGACGGTGACGAAGACCACGGTAAGAACCGATCTCCATTAGACGTTTAATGTTAAGAGATACTTCACGACGAAGGTCTCCCTCAACTTTAATACGATCGATGATATCACGGATACGTCCTAATTCATCTTCCGATAAATCACGAACTCGTGTTTCCGAAGAAATACCAGCTTCTGTAAGAATTTTTTCAGCAGTTGTGCGACCAATGCCGAATACGTAAGTTAAAGAAATAACAACGCGCTTGTCACGAGGAATATCTACACCTGCGATACGTGCCATTCTGAATGCACCTCCTTCTGATTAACCTTGTTTTTGTTTATGTTTAGGGTTTTCACAAATAACCATTACTTTTCCACGTCTACGAATAACTTTACATTTTTCGCAGATTGGTTTAACTGACGGTCTTACTTTCATGTCTCGAACCTCCTTAAAGATTACGGAGTGCTATATTATTTAAAACGGTACGTAATACGACCACGATTTAAATCGTACGGAGATAATTCTACCGTAACTTTGTCTCCTGGTAAAATACGAATGAAGTTCATACGGATTTTACCAGAAACGTGAGCCAATACGACATGCCCATTCTCTAATTCTACTTTGAACATAGCATTTGGCAACGTTTCAAGAACGGTACCTTCGACTTCAATTACATCATCTTTAGCCATTCAATAGTTCTCCCTTCTTCAAATCAGTAACATTTTACACTGCTCTGAAATCCCGGAGAGCCAGCTACTTATAAAGTGGTAAGGATTTCGTATCCTGCTTCTGTAAGAGCAATCGTGTGCTCAAAGTGGGCACACCATTTACCATCTACCGTTACCACTGTCCAGTCATCAGATAGTGTTTTTACATATCGTCTTCCTTGATTCACCATCGGCTCAACACAGATGACCATTCCCGGCTTTAATCTAGGGCCTCTATTTGGTGGACCATAGTGCGGGATTTGAGGGTCCTCATGTAAGTCTTGCCCGATTCCGTGACCAACATACTCCCTAACGATCGAGAATCCATTCTCTTCAGCATGGGTTTGAACCGCATGTGAGATATTTGATAATCTTTCGCCTGGTTTTACTTGTTCTAGACCAAGATACAACGATTTTTCTGTGACATCAAGTAACTTTTGAACAGATTCAGAAATGTTTCCAACTGGATACGTCCATGCAGAATCTCCATGGTACCCATTGTATTTCGCACCAATATCGATACTGATGATATCGCCCTCTTCGAGTTTACGCTTCCCTGGAATCCCGTGTACAAGCTCTTCATTTACAGAAGCACATATGCTCCCCGGAAATCCGTTATATCCTTTAAAAGATGGCGTAGCACCATATTTTCGAATCGTCTTTTCCGCTATTTGATTGAGCTCTTTCGTTGTAATTCCTGGAGTAATATGTTGTTTCAACTCTTGATGAGTTAAAGCAACGATCCTGCCAGCTTCTCGCATGATTTCTATCTCGCGAGGAGTTTTGCAGATGATCATTACGCTAAGCCCCCGATGAGAACATCGATATCAGCAAATACTTTATTGATATCTTGCTCACCATTAATGCTTTCTAAGTAACCAAGCTCCCCGTAGAAATCAAGCAAAGGTTTTGTTTGCTTAATATTTACATCTAAACGATTTGCTACAGTTTCTTCGTTGTCATCAGAGCGTTGATATAATTCGCCACCACATTTATCGCACACATCAGCTTTTGCTGGCGGATTGAATTCTAAGTGGTAAGTCGCACCACACTCTTTACAAATGCGACGACCTGTAAGGCGTTTTAATAACAACCCTGAATCCACATTAATGTTTAAAACATAGTCGATTTTTTTGCCAAGATCTTTCATAATCTCTTCAAGAGCTGATGCTTGTGCAACAGTTCGTGGGAAACCATCTAATAAGAATCCTTTAATACAGTCTTCTTGACTTAAACGTTCACGAACAATTCCGATTGTAACTTCATCTGGAACAAGCGCACCTTTATCAATAAAAGATTTTGCTTGTAAACCAAGTTCAGTTTCAGCCTTCATAGCTGCACGGAACATATCTCCCGTTGAGATGTGAGGGATGTTATACTTGGCAACAATCTGTTCGGCTTGTGTACCTTTACCAGCACCAGGAAGCCCCATTAAAATTAAGTTCATCCTTGTTCCCCCTCAGTACATGAGCATGTAGGGAAGATAATTCTTCCCACTTACTCACTGCTTGATAAACCCTTTGTAATGGCGTTTTACTAATTGGCTTTCTAGCTGCTTCATTGTTTCTAAAGCAACGCCGACAACGATTAACATACTCGTTCCACCAATCTGTGCAGATGGAGGAAGATTTCCCAATTTCGTAAAGATAACTGGTAAGATTGCAATCGCTGCTAGGAAAATTGATCCCACAAAGGTCAAACGATACAAGATTTTTGTTAGATATTGTTCTGTATTCTTACCCGGACGAATACCTGGAACATATCCACCTTGCTTGTTTAGATTCTCTGACATTTGCTCTGGATTAACCTGAACAAATGCATAGAAGTATGTGAAGGCCACAATGAGCACAACATATATGATCATTCCCACTGGGTGAGAATAGTTAAAGTTTGCAATAATCCACTGCGATACATCATGTTTCGGGAAGAACTGTGCAATAGTTGGAGGCGTAATTAAGAATGAAACAGCAAAAATGACTGGAATAACACCCGCACTATTTACCTTAAGTGGTAAATGAGTGTTTTGTGCTCCAGCATGATTCCCATTCCCTCCTGTTACACGCTTCGCGTATTGAATTGGGATCTTTCTAACAGCCTGTTGAATGAAAATAACACCAACAATAACTGCTAGCACAGCTAGTAAAATCAATGCAACTTTAACGATACTCATGAACAATTGATCTCCGATATTTTGAAACTGTTGTTGATACACTTGAGATATAACACTTGGGATCGCTGCGGCAATACCACCAAAGATAAGAATGGAAATACCATTACCTACACCTTTAGATGTAATCTGCTCACCTAACCACATTAAAAATGCAGTACCAGCAGTCAGTACCGTAGCAATGTATAAATAAGTGCTCCAACCTGGATTCAAAATTAATTGCCCACCTACCATACCGTTAAAACCGATTGACATACCAAACCCCTGAATAAACGCAAGAACAATTGTAAAGTAACGCGTGAATTGCGTTAGTTTACGACGGCCCATTTCGCCTTGCTTCGACCATTCCGAAAATTTAGGAACAACATCCATCTGCAATAATTGCACGATGATGGATGCTGTAATATACGGCATGATTCCCATCGCGAAGATGGAGAAGTTCTTCAAGGCGCCACCGCCAAATGTATTTAGGATACCTAAGGCATTTAATTGATCTTGTGCTTTCAGTACGTCTCCATTTGTAAATGGCACTGGGATAAACGTGCCAATCCTGAATACGACTAACATCGCTAAAGTGAATAATATTTTACGTCTTATCTCAGCAACGCGCATAAAGTTGGAGATTGTACGAAACATTAGATCACCTCAACTGATCCGCCAGCTGCTTCAATTGCTTCTTTAGCACTTGAAGAGAACTTGTGCGCTTTAACAGTTAATTTTTTCTCTACTGCTCCGCTTGCAAGAATTTTAACACCGTCGTTTAATTTGCTGATAACGCCAGTTTCCAGCAATAATTCAGGTGTTACTTCTGTACCATCTTCAAAACGATTTAACGTTGATAAGTTTACAATAGTAAACTCTTTACGGTTAATGTTTGTGAAGCCGCGTTTTGGTAAACGACGGAATAGTGGAGTTTGACCACCTTCGAAGCCAAGACGAACACCGCCGCCAGAACGTGCGTTTTGTCCTTTATGACCTCTACCAGCAGTTTTACCGTTACCAGAACCGATACCACGACCGACACGGTTACGTACTTTACGAGAACCTTCTGCAGGTTTTAATTCATGAAGTTTCATTCCCAGGCACCTCCTTATATTAATGAGTTATCCTTAAGCTTCTTTTACAGTTATAAGGTGAGAAACTTTGTTGATCATACCAAGAATAGCAGGAGTTTCTTCCTTAACTACAGTTGAATTCAACTTTTTAAGACCTAAAGCTTCTACCGTCGCACGTTGATCTTGTGGACGACCAATTACACTACGAGTGAGGGTAATTTCTAACTTTTTCGCCATTTGTTTTCCCTCCTTAACCTAGTAGCTCTTCTACAGATTTACCGCGTAATTTTGCAACATCTTCAGCGCGCTTAAGTTCGCTTAATCCGTTCACAGTAGCGCGAATCATGTTGATTGGTGTGTTAGAACCAAGAGATTTCGAAAGAATATCTTGTACACCAGCTAATTCTAGTACCGCACGAACAGGTCCACCAGCAATAACACCAGTACCCTCAGCAGCAGGTTTTAAGAATACTTCACCAGCTCCAAAATGACCGTTGATTGTGTGTGGAATTGTTGTACCAACTAATGGTACTGCGATTAAGTTTTTCTTAGCGTCTTCGATAGCTTTACGGATTGCGTCTGGTACCTCTTGTGCTTTACCAGTACCGAATCCAACATGACCGTTTTTATCGCCAACTACAACTAGTGCAGCAAAGCGGAAACGACGACCACCCTTAACAACTTTCGCGACACGATTTATCGTAACTACACGTTCTTCAAGTTCTAATTTACTTGGGTCAATGCGTTGCATCAATTTTCCCTCCTTTGACCATTAAAATTGTAATCCAGCCTCACGAGCAGCTTCAGCTAGAGCTTTAACACGGCCATGGTATAAGTAACCACCGCGATCAAATACTACTTCTTTAACGCCTTTCTCTACAGCACGCTTAGCAACTGATTCTCCAACTTTCGTAGCAGCTTCAGTATTGCTAGTACCGTTAAGAGCAAGGTCTTTATCAAGAGTAGATGCACTTACTAATGTTACACCATTTACATCATCAATAACTTGAGCGTAAATATGTTGGTTAGAACGGTACACGTTTAAACGTGGACGTTCTGCAGTACCAGTAAGTTTAGCACGTACACGTGCATGTCTTTTCTTACGAGTCGCATTTTTAGCAGCTTTAGTGATCATTCTTGTCACTCCTTTCTTTCACCTAACGGGTTTACTTAGCAGTTTTACCTTCTTTACGACGAACAACTTCGCCTTCGTAACGAATACCTTTACCTTTATATGGTTCAGGAGCACGTACAGCACGGATGTTAGCAGCAAATTCGCCAACACGTTGCTTGTCGATACCTTTAATTACGATTTTAGTTGGTACAGGTACTTCAACTTCAAGTCCTGCTTCTGGAGTCATTTCTACTGGATGAGAATAACCTACGCTTAAAACAAGTTTATCACCTTGTTTTTGAGCACGGTAACCAACACCGACTAATTCAAGTCCGCGTGCAAAACCTGTAGTTACACCTTCAACCATGTTTCCGATTAAAGCACGAGTTGTACCGTGTAATGCACGGTGTTCCTTCTGTTCAGATGGACGCTCAACTGTTAGTGTATTTTCTTCAATTTTGATAGACATATCAGTTTTGAAAGTACGAGTTAATTCACCTTTAGGGCCTTTTACTGTTACAGTATTGTCTTCTGCAACTGTAATAGTAACACCTGCAGGGATTTCAAGAATCTTTTTACCAATACGAGACATGTGGTCACACCTCCGTTCGTTTTAAATATATATTACCAAACGTATGCTACTACTTCTCCACCAGTTTGTAATTGACGAGCGTCTTTGTCTGTCATTACTCCCTTAGATGTAGAAACAAGAGCGATACCTAATCCGTTAAGTACACGTGGTACTTCATCAGCTTTTGCGTAAACGCGTAAGCCAGGTTTACTGATACGTTTTAATCCAGTGATTACACGTTCATTGTTTGCACCATATTTCAGGAAAATACGAAGGATACCTTGTTTGTTATCCCCGATGTATTCTACATCACGAATGAAACCTTCACGTTTTAAAAGTTCAGCGATCTCTTTTTTGATTTTAGAAGCAGGAACCTCTAATTTCTCATGACGTACCATATTCGCATTACGGATGCGAGTAAGCATGTCTGCAATTGGATCTGTCATCACCATGTGTTTTACCTCCTTCCCATTTGTGGGTTTTACCAACTAGCTTTTTTAACACCAGGAATTTGACCTTTATATGCAAGTTCACGGAAACAAATACGGCAAAGCTTAAATTTGCGGTATACAGAATGCGGACGACCGCAGCGTTCGCAACGTGTATACTCTTGTACTTTAAACTTAGGAGTACGCTTTTGTTTCGCGATCATAGATTTTTTAGCCACGTTTTCGCCTCCTCTACTTAGCGTTGGCTTCCATTATTTTTGGAATGGCATACCGAATTGTGTTAAAAGTTCACGAGCTTCTTCATCAGTTTTCGCTGTAGTAACGATTACGATGTCCATACCGCGGACTTTACTTACTTTATCATAATCAATCTCAGGGAAAATCAGTTGCTCTTTAACACCTAATGTGTAGTTCCCACGACCATCGAATGATTTCTTAGAAACACCACGGAAATCACGTACACGTGGTAAAGAAACTGATACTAATTTGTCGAAGAACTCATACATTTGTTGTCCGCGTAAAGTTACTTTCGCACCGATTGGCATACCTTCACGAAGACGGAAACCAGCGATTGATTTTTTAGCGCGAGTTACAACAGGTTTTTGACCTGCGATTTGCGTTAATTCTTCTACTGCATTGTCTAAAGCTTTTGAGTTAGATACCGCGTCACCAACACCAGTGTTGATTACGATCTTTTCGATTTTCGGTACTTCCATCACAGATTTATAGTTAAACTTGCTCATTAGAGCAGGAGTAATTTCCTTTTGGAACTTCTCTTTAAGGCGATTCAATGAAGTGACCTCCTTTCTTAAGAAAATTATTTATCTAATAATTCACCAGATTTTTTTGCAATACGAACTTTTTTACCATCTTCTACTTTGAAGCCTACGCGAGTAGGTTCGCCTGTTTTCGGATCTAATACCATAACATTAGAAACGTGAATAGGTGCTTCTTTCGTAATAATTCCACCTTGTGGATTTAATTGAGATGGCTTAGAGTGTTTTTTAACGATGTTAACACCCTCAACGATAACACGGTTTTGCTTTGGGAAAGCCACAAGGATAACGCCTTGTTTTCCTTTGTCTTTACCAGTGATTACCTGAACTTTATCACCTTTTTTTACATGCATCTTAATTCTGCACCTCCTTAGCAAGGCAATACCTTAAATTATAGAACTTCTGGAGCTAAAGAAACGATCTTCATGAAGTTGCTATCACGTAATTCACGAGCTACTGGTCCGAAGATACGAGTACCACGTGGGCTCTTATCGTCTTTGATGATAACCGCTGCGTTTTCATCAAATTTAATGTAAGAACCGTCCGGACGACGAGCTCCGCTCTTCGTACGTACCACTACTGCCTTAACAACGTCACCTTTTTTAACAACGCCACCTGGTGTTGCTTGTTTTACCGTAGCAACGATAATATCACCAATATTAGCATATTTACGACCAGAGCCGCCTAATACTTTAATTGTTAAAAGTTCACGTGCACCAGAGTTGTCAGCAACTTTCAAACGAGATTCTTGTTGGATCATGTTATGAAACCTCCCTTCGGACTAAAAATTCCGATTCGTCTATTTAGATAATAACCGCTTCTTCAACGATTTCAACTAAACGGAAACGCTTAGTAGCAGAAAGCGGGCGAGTTTCCATGATTTTAACGATATCGCCAAGTTTCGCTTGGTTTTGCTCATCATGGGCTTTGTACTTTTTAGAATACTTAACACGTTTTCCGTACAAGGAATGAGTTTTGTAAGTTTCAACTAAAACTGTAATCGTTTTGTCCATTTTATCAGATACAACACGACCAGTATAAACTTTGCGTTGGTTACGTTCGCTCACTATGCAAACCTCCCCTCAATTTATCGATTAATTCCGATCTCTCTTTCACAAACTACAGTTTTCATACGAGCAATCGCTTTGCGTACTTCACGGATGCGAGTTGGATTCTCTAATTGTCCTGTAGCAAGTTGGAAGCGAAGATTGAATAATTCTTCCTTTAAAGCTTTAACTTTTGTTTCGATTTCGGCAGTGGTTAATTCACGAATATCATTAGTTTTCATTAGATTCACCACCATTTTCTTCACGTTTTACGAATTTACATTTCACAGGTAACTTGTGAGCTGCAAGACGTAATGCTTCGCGTGCTACCTCTTCAGATACACCCGCGATTTCAAACATAATTTTCCCAGGTTTTACTACTGCTACCCAGCCTTCTGGTGCCCCTTTACCGGAACCCATACGTACTTCAAGAGGTTTTGCAGTGTAAGGTTTAGAAGGGAAAATTTTAATCCATACTTTACCGCCACGTTTCATGTAACGAGTCATTGCACGACGAGCAGCTTCGATTTGACGGTTTGTAATCCATGAAGCAGCTTGTGCTTGTAAACCGAATTCACCGAAAGCAATTTCAGTTCCACCTTTTGCACGACCACGCATTTTACCACGATGCTCTCTACGATATTTTACGCGTTTTGGCATTAACATATTATTTTCCTCCTTCCTCAGAAGCTTTCTTTTTTGTAGGAAGGACTTCTCCACGGTAGATCCATACTTTTACGCCTAATTTACCGTATGTTGTATCAGCTTCAACTGCTGCATAGTCAATATCAGCGCGAAGTGTATGAAGTGGAACAGTTCCTTCACTGTAAGATTCTGCACGAGCGATATCAGCTCCGCCAAGACGACCAGAAACCTGTGTTTTAATACCTTTTGCTCCTGCACGCATAGCACGTTGAATAACTTGCTTTTGTGCACGACGGAATGATACACGGTTTTCTAATTGACGAGCGATGTTTTCGCCTACTAATTTAGCGTTAAGATCAGCTCTCTTAACTTCTAAAATGTTGATGTGTACACGCTTGCCTGTTAATTGGTTAAGAGCTTTACGAAGTGCTTCAACTTCAGTACCACCTTTACCAATTACCATACCAGGTTTCGCAGTGTGAATTGTAACATTTACACGATTTGCTGCACGTTCGATTTCTACTTTAGCAACAGCAGAATCTTTTAAGCGTACAGTAATGTACTCACGGATTTTGATGTCTTCATGTAATAACGTAGCATAATCTTTCTCAGCGAACCAACGAGATTCCCAGTCGCGGATAATACCGACACGAAGACCAATTGGATTAACCTTCTGACCCATCGATTATCCCTCCTTCTTTTCTGATACCACAACTGTGATGTGGCTTGTGCGTTTGTTAATTTGGCTTGCACGACCCATTGCACGTGGACGGAAACGTTTCAACGTTGGACCTTCGTCAACGAAGACTTTTTCAACAACTAGGTTGTTAATATCCATCTCATAATTGTGCTCTGCATTTGCGATTGCAGATTTTAAAACTTTTTCTACAACTGGAGAAGCAGTTTTTGGTGTGTGGTTAAGGATAGCAATCGCTTCACCCACTTGCTTACCTCGGATTAAGTCTACTACTAAACGAACCTTACGAGGAGCAATACGAACTGTTCTCACTACTGCTTTAGCTTGCATTGAAGTGCCTCCTCTCATTATCTTCTAGTTTTCTTATCGTCAGCAAGGTGACCTTTATACGTACGAGTTGGTGCGAATTCACCTAACTTATGGCCAACCATATCCTCAGTGATGTACACAGGTACGTGTTTACGACCATCATATACAGCGATTGTGTGTCCGATGAACTGAGGGAAGATAGTTGAACGGCGAGACCAAGTTTTAACAACTTGTTTTTGCTCAGATGCAACTAATTTTTCCATTTTGCTCATTAAGTGGTCATCGACAAATGGTCCTTTTTTTAAGCTACGAGCCATTTTGGTGCCTCCCTTCGTGATTGGCGTACGGTTCTTGAAACGAACCGTACTACAATCCCATTATTTTTTACGACGACGAACGATAAATTTATCAGACGCTTTGTTTTTCTTACGAGTCTTGAATCCAAGAGTTGGTTTACCCCATGGAGACATTGGAGACTTACGTCCGATTGGAGAGCGTCCTTCACCACCACCGTGTGGGTGATCAACCGGGTTCATTACAGAACCACGAACTGTTGGGCGCTTACCTAACCAGCGAGAGCGACCTGCTTTACCGATTTTGATAAGTTCGTGTTGTTCGTTACCAACTTGACCGATTGAAGCGCGACAAGCAGATAATACTAAACGTACTTCACCAGAAGTTAAACGTACAAGTACGTATTTTCCTTCTTTACCAAGTACTTGAGCAGATGTACCAGCAGAACGAACTAATTGTCCGCCACGACCAGGCTTAAGCTCGATGTTATGAACAACAGTACCTACTGGAATGTTGATTAATGGTAATGCGTTACCGATTTTAATGTCAGCTTCAGGGCCAGACATAATTTCCATACCTACTTCTAAAGTTTTAGGAGCAAGAATGTAACGTTTTTCACCGTCAACGTAGTTAATTAATGCGATATTCGCAGAGCGGTTTGGATCATATTCGATCGTAGCAACGCGTCCTGGAATTCCATCTTTATTACGCTTAAAGTCGATGATACGGTATTGACGCTTATGTCCGCCACCTTGATGACGTACAGTAATTTTACCTTGGTTATTACGACCAGCCTTTTTGCTTAAAGGAGCAAGTAAAGACTTTTCCGGTCTGTCAGTCGTGATTTCAGCGAAATCATTCGTAGTCATGTTACGACGACCGTTAGTAGTTGGATTATACTTTTTAATTCCCATCTCAATTTCCCTCCTTCTTTAGTAAGAATTAAACGCCTTGGAAGATTTCGATTTCTTTGCTGTCAGCAGTTAGCTTAACGATTGCTTTACGACGACGGCTAGTAAAACCAGCGTGACGACCAACGCGTTTTGCTTTCGGCTTGTAGTTCATGATGTTTACTTTGTCTACATTAACACCAAAGATCGCTTCTATCGCGTCTTTAACTTCTGTTTTATTAGATTTAACGTCCACGTCGAACGTGTATTTTTTTTCAGCCATCATTTCCATAGAACGTTCAGTGATAACTGGGCGCTTAATGATATCACGAGGATCTCTCATTATGCAAGCACCTCCTCTACTTTTTCCACTGCCGCTTTTGTCATGATTAGCTTATCATGATGAAGCACATCTAGCACGTTTACGCCATCAGCAGTGATTACTGTTACTCCTGGGATATTGCGAGCAGATAACTCTACAGATTCGTTTGCATCAGCAGTTACGATAAGAGCTTTCTTCTCAACAGTTAATCCTTTAAGTACTGCTACCATGTCTTTTGTTTTTGGTGCATTTAGCACTAGGTCTTCAAGAACTACAATGTTGTTCTCAACTACTTTAGTAGCTAATGCAGATTTGATTGCTAAACGACGAACTTTCTTAGGAAGTTTGTACGCATAGCTTCTTGGTGTAGGTCCGAATACCGTACCACCACCACGCCATTGAGGAGAGCGGATAGAACCTTGACGAGCACGTCCAGTTCCTTTTTGACGCCATGGTTTACGACCACCACCGCGAACTTCAGAGCGAGTTTTTACTTTGTGTGTACCTTGACGTAAAGATGCACGTTGCATCATTACAGCTTCAAATAGTACAGCTTCATTTGGTTCGATACCGAAAATAGCTTCAGCTAATTCGATTTCACCAACCTGTGAACCAGTTTGGTTATATACAGTAACTTTTGGCATTGGAATTCCTCCTTCCTATTGTGAATTATTTGCTAACCTTCACAGCGCCTTGAACAACTACAAGAGATTTCTTAGCACCTGGAACGTTACCTTTTACTAGTAATAAGTTGCGCTCAGTGTCAACTTGAACGATTTCTAAGTTTTGGATAGTAACTTGGTCTCCACCCATACGTCCAGCAAGTTTTTTGCCTTTGAATACACGGTTCGGAGCAACTGGCCCCATTGAACCTGGACGACGGTGATAGCGAGAACCATGAGACATAGGTCCGCGAGATTGTCCGTGGCGTTTAATAACACCTTGGAAACCTTTACCTTTAGAAATTCCTGTTACGTCAACGATTTCACCTGCAGCGAAAACTTCAACTTTTACCTCTTGACCAACCTCTAATCCGTCCACGTCTGCATCGCGGATTTCGCGAATGAAGCGCTTAGGAGTTGTAGATGCTTTAGCAGTGTGGCCTTGTTCAGGTTTGTTAGTTAACTTTTCACGTTTATCTTCAAATCCTAACTGAATTGCGTTGTAGCCATCAGTTTCAGTTGTTTTCTTTTGAAGAACAACGTTTGGATTAGCAGCGATTACCGTTACTGGGATTAACTCACCGTTCTCAGCAAATACTTGAGTCATACCGATCTTTCTTCCTAAGATTCCTTTGGTCATGAGTTACACCTCCTACATTTTTAAGTTATATAAATTATAATTTGATTTCGATATCTACACCAGATGGTAAGTCTAAACGCATTAATGAATCTACTGTTTGCGGAGTAGGACTCACGATGTCGATTAAACGTTTGTGCGTGCGCATTTCGAATTGTTCACGAGAATCTTTGTACTTATGAACAGCACGAAGAATTGTGTAAATAGTCTTCTCAGTTGGTAATGGGATCGGACCAGAAACTGTTGCCCCAGAACGCTTAGCTGTTTCTACAATTTTCTCAGCTGATTGATCAAGAATACGGTGATCATAAGCTTTTAAACGGATACGAATTTTTTCTTTTGCCATTATTTTCCCTCCTTCGTTCGCCTATTTCTAAAATAGACCTTCTCCATGGAAATTTCCCCACACCATGCCATGGCAAAGCGGCCGGGTGTGTCAGCAACCTTCCACTTCATCGCAGTCAAAGACCAACATTGTCTATTATACAATGTTATTCGTCTAGATGCAAGCATCTTTTTGTTTGCATCTGCTTTTCTCTACTTTTGCTATTATACATGGCACTTTAAAGAATATCAAGTTTTCATCCACTCTTATTTAACTTACAGTTTTTGGGTGTCACTTTCGTTTTATATACTATAGAAGAAACTCATTCAAAAATAGAAAATGCATCTCTTTCTTCTATAGTAATAAGCAATAAAAAAACTCAAGGGAGAATCCCTTGAGTTTTTAATAATCTAATTAAAGACTACTCAGCAACGATTGTAGCAACTACACCGTAACCTACTGTACGTCCACCTTCACGAATAGAGAATTTAGTTCCCTCTTCGATAGCGATTGGAGCGATAAGTTCGATAGTCATTTCGATGTTGTCACCAGGCATTACCATTTCAGTACCTTCTGGTAATTGGATGATACCAGTTACGTCAGTTGTACGGAAGTAGAACTGAGGACGGTAGTTAGCGAAGAATGGAGTATGACGTCCACCTTCTTCTTTAGATAATACGAAAACTTCAGCTTTGAATTTAGCGTGTGCTTTTACAGAGCCAGTTTTAGCAAGAACTTGTCCACGTTGGATGTCTTCACGAGCAACTCCACGAAGTAGAGCACCGATGTTGTCTCCAGCTTGAGCTTGGTCAAGAAGCTTACGGAACATTTCTACACCAGTTACAGTTGTAGAAGCATTTTCTTCAGCAAGACCGATGATTTCTACTACGTCACCAACTTTAACGATACCGCGCTCAACACGACCAGTTGCAACTGTACCACGACCTGTGATAGAGAATACATCCTCGATAGGCATTAAGAATGGTTTGTCAGTTTCACGTTCTGGAGTTGGGATGTAAGCATCAACTTCAGTCATTAATTCGATGATTTTTTCTTCCCACTCAGCTTCTCCTTGAAGAGCTTTAAGAGCAGAACCTTTAATTACAGGAATATCGTCGCCTGGGAATCCGTATTCAGATAATAGGTCGCGAACTTCCATTTCTACTAATTCTAATAATTCTTCGTCATCTACCATGTCGCATTTGTTTAAGAATACAACGATGTAAGGAACACCTACTTGACGAGAAAGAAGGATGTGCTCACGTGTTTGAGGCATTGGGCCATCAGCAGCAGATACTACTAAGATACCACCGTCCATTTGAGCAGCACCAGTGATCATGTTTTTAACATAGTCAGCATGACCTGGGCAGTCAACGTGTGCATAGTGACGAGTTTCAGTTTCGTACTCAACGTGTGCAGTTGAGATTGTGATTCCGCGCTCTCTTTCTTCTGGAGCCGCGTCGATTTGATCGTATCCGCGTGCTTCAGCACCACCAGCTTTTGCAAGAACTGTAGTGATCGCAGCAGTTAATGTAGTTTTACCATGGTCAACGTGGCCGATTGTACCGATGTTAACATGGGGTTTAGAACGTTCGAATTTAGCTTTAGCCATTCTAAATTCCTCCTTAGTTTATATAGGTTATTTTATATTTAGACTAGAAAGTGAAACTTAAGTCTCACTTTCTAAGCTTACATAAGTAGTTATACTTGAACAATCGATAAAAATCAATTATTCACCTTTATTTTTTTTAATAATTTCTTCAGAAACAGACTTCGGTACTTCTTCATAATGATCAAATGTCATTGAGAATGTTCCGCGTCCTTGAGTGTTAGAACGTAATGCCGTTGCATAACCGAACATTTCAGAAAGTGGAACCATAGCGCGAACAACTTGTGCGTTACCGCGAGCTTCCATACCTTCTACACGTCCACGACGAGATGTTACGTCGCCCATAATGTCACCCATGTACTCTTCAGGAATTACAACTTCAACTTTCATCATTGGCTCAAGAATTACTGGGCTACATTTAGAAACCGCAGCTTTAAGCGCCATAGATGCAGCGATTTTGAACGCCATCTCAGATGAATCGACATCATGGTAAGATCCGTCAACTAACGCAGCTTTGATGTCAACTAGTGGATAACCAGCTAGTACACCATTTTTAAGTGAGTCTTCAAGACCCGCTCCAACAGCTGGGATGTATTCACGTGGAACTACACCGCCGACGATTTTGTTTTGGAATTCAAAACCTTTACCTTCTTCATTAGGTTCAAACTCAATCCAAACGTGACCGAATTGTCCACGACCACCAGATTGACGAGCGAACTTACCTTCAACTTTCGCAGCAGCGCGGAAAGTCTCACGGTATGCTACCTGAGGAGCACCAACGTTTGCTTCCACTTTGAATTCACGGCGCATACGGTCAACAATGATATCAAGGTGAAGTTCACCCATACCAGCGATGATTGTTTGGCCAGTTTCTTGGTCAGTGTGAGCACGGAATGTTGGATCTTCTTCAGAAAGCTTAGATAATGCTGTACCCATTTTATCTTGGTCAGCTTTAGATTTTGGTTCGATAGCTACAGAGATAACTGGTTCTGGGAATTCCATAGACTCAAGGATAACAAGACTCTTCTCATCACAAAGAGTATCACCAGTAGTAGTATCTTTTAAACCTACAGCAGCAGCGATATCACCAGCGTAAACTGTTGAAATCTCTTCACGGCTGTTAGCGTGCATTTGTAGGATACGACCTACACGCTCACGCTTACCTTTAGTTGAGTTTTTCACGTATGATCCAGAGTTTAACACACCAGAGTACACACGGAAGAACGTTAACTTACCAACATAAGGATCAGTCATGATTTTGAATGCTAAAGCTGCGAATGGTTCTTCATCGCTAGACTTACGTTCGATAGCTTCATCTGTATCCGGAAGAGTACCTTTAATAGCAGGTACATCTAATGGAGATGGTAGATAGTCGATAACTGCGTCTAACAGAATTTGAACACCTTTATTTTTGAATGCAGAACCACAGATTACTGGGAAGAATTCTACAGAAGTTGTAGCCTTACGGATACCAGCTTTAAGCTCTTCTACAGTGATTTCTTCACCTTCTAGGTACTTCATCATCATTTCTTCATCAAGCTCAGCTACCGCTTCAATAAGTTTCCCACGGTATTCTTCAGCTAATTCTTTGTGCTCTTCAGGAATTTCGACACGCTCGATGTCTGTTCCTAAATCGTTAGCGTACATGTAAGCACACTCTTCAACAAGGTCAATGATACCATTGAACTCATCTTCAGCACCGATTGGTAACTGAATTGGATGTGCGTTTGCTTGTAAACGATCGTGGATTGTTCCTACAGAGTATAAGAAATCTGCACCAATCTTATCCATTTTGTTAACGAATACGATACGAGGTACACCATAAGTAGTAGCCTGACGCCAAACAGTTTCTGTTTGTGGTTCTACACCAGATTGTGCATCAAGTACTGCTACTGCGCCATCAAGTACGCGTAAAGAACGTTCTACTTCTACTGTGAAATCTACGTGTCCTGGAGTGTCAATGATGTTTACACGGTGACCTTTCCATTGAGCTGTAGTTGCAGCAGAAGTAATTGTGATACCACGCTCTTGCTCTTGCTCCATCCAGTCCATCTGAGATGCACCTTCATGAGTTTCACCGATTTTATGAATACGTCCTGTATAATACAGAATACGCTCAGTTGCTGTTGTTTTACCAGCATCGATGTGAGCCATGATACCAATATTACGAGTGTTTTCTAAAGAGAACTCTCTAGTCATTTGGTGTCTTGCTCCTTCCATATATGGATTGGATTATTTTATTTTAAGTAGCAAAAAAGCCACTTTATATTGTTACATATGCCAGTGTCCAGTACCCTCATTATGTAAAACGAGCGCCCAACGAAAGGGAGAGGCATTCTCCCTCTCCACACTTCCATAAGCGACAAATAAAGCGGTTTATGCTTACATTTATTTTACGTTGAATCCTACCAACGGTAATGAGCAAATGCTTTGTTAGCTTCTGCCATTTTATGAGTGTCTTCACGTTTCTTAACAGATGCACCAGCGTTGTTAGCTGCATCTAAGATTTCGTAAGCTAGACGCTCTTCCATAGTTTTTTCACCACGAAGACGAGCATAGTTTACTAACCAGCGAAGACCTAAAGTTGTACGGCGTTCTGGACGAACCTCAACTGGAACTTGGTAGTTAGCACCACCAACACGACGAGCGCGTACTTCAAGAACAGGCATGATGTTCTTAAGAGCTTGCTCGAATACTTCCATTGGTTCTTTATCTGAACGTTCACGAACGATATCGAAAGCGTTATAAAGAATTGTTTGAGATTTACCTTTTTTACCGTCAACCATCATTTTGTTGATTAGGCGTGTTACAAGCTTAGAATTGTACATTGGATCTGGTAACACGTCACGTTTCGCAACAGGTCCTTTACGAGGCATATTGAGTTCCTCCTTTCATTATAAGTTTATTATTTTTTAGCAGGTTTTGGTCGCTTAGTACCATATTTAGAACGTCCTTGCATACGTTTGTCAACACCAGCTGTATCAAGCGCACCACGAACGATGTGGTAACGTACCCCTGGTAAATCCTTTACTCGACCACCGCGAATTAATACTACGCTATGCTCTTGTAGGTTATGACCGATACCTGGGATGTAAGCTGTAACTTCAATACCATTTGTTAAACGTACACGAGCGTATTTACGTAACGCTGAGTTCGGTTTCTTCGGAGTCATTGTACCAACACGAGTACACACACCACGTTTTTGAGGTGCAGAGATATCAGTTGATTTTTTCTTTAAAGAATTAAAACCTTTGTTTAACGCAGGTGATTTAGACTTCCATACTTTATCAGTACGACCATTTCTCACTAATTGGTTAATAGTAGGCATTTGATTATCCTCCCTTCGCATGTTTGTATGACCACATATCCAGGTGGTTCATTATTAGTTGAAAACAAAGTTTTTGCAAGGAAGAGCAAATGCTCTCTCCTCACAAAAACAGTTTTAACTTATTATTCCTATTGCTGAAGCTCCCACTTGAATCCCCGAAACTTTTCCAAGCTTACGAACTGATTCAACTTTAGTTATGGGTATGTTATGTTGCAAGGCAGTACGAATGATAACATGGGTTAACCGCACATCAGCATCTTCCGCAATAACAACTTCTTTAACTATACCATTTTTGATTGCTTCCAATGTTCGTTTATGACCAACGACTACATTTTCAGCATTTGACACTTTTTGATAAGACATATAAATATCCTCCAAAGCATCATTCAGGAGCAACCTTGATTATAGTAACATTTTGTCTCATACAATGTCAACTAGGATTAGCTGTTTTTATACAAAATTTACGACGGAAAATTTTACTGTTCCACATAAACTTCATCGTTTTCTACATTCATGTTATCTTGTGTTGTTTTTACAAGATCCACTTTGCGATAACGATTCATACCTGTTCCAGCAGGAACAAGCTTACCGATAATAACATTTTCTTTCAATCCTAGAAGCTCATCGCGTTTACCCTTAATTGCTGCATCTGTTAGAACACGAGTTGTTTCTTGGAACGATGCTGCAGATAAGAACGAATCAGTTTCAAGTGAAGCTTTAGTAATACCAAGTAGCACCGGTCTAGCTGTTGCTGGTTGTTTACCTTTCAGTAACACCTTCGCATTCGCATCAGTAAACTGATGGATGTCTAGTAATGTTCCTGGTAATACATCTGTTTCACCCGCATCACTTACACGCACTTTACGTAGCATTTGACGTACCATTACTTCTACGTGTTTGTCACCAATTTCTACCCCTTGCATACGGTATACTTTTTGAACTTCACGTAATAAGTATTCTTGAACTGCTGTAATGTCCGTTACTTTTAGTAATTCCTTCGGATCAATAGAACCTTCTGTTAACTCTTTACCGTGGCTAATTGGCTGTCCTAGAGTTACTTTCAGACGAGCACCGTAAGGAATAGCATACGTACGAGCTTCAACTTCACCCTGTACAACTACTTCTTGGCGATCTTTAACATCGTTGATCGCTGCGATAACACCGTCAATTTCACTGATAACTGCCTGACCCTTCGGATTACGAGCTTCGAAGATCTCTTGGATACGAGGTAAACCTTGTGTGATATCATCTCCGGCAACCCCACCTGTATGGAATGTACGCATCGTTAACTGTGTACCTGGCTCACCGATAGATTGAGCCGCGATAATACCTACCGCTTCTCCTACTTCTACGTCTGTACCAGTTGCTAAGTTACGACCGTAACACTTCTTACATACACCATGGCGAGTATTACACGTAAACGCTGAACGAATGTTTACAGTTTCAACACCCGACTTTTCAACGATATGAGCAATATCTTCAGTAATTAATTGATTTTCAACAACTAATACTTCACCTGTTTCAGGATGTTTTACAGTTTTTCTTGCAAAACGTCCAACAAGACGATCATATAGTGACTCAATAACTTCATTACCCTCTTTAATCGCACCAATTAGTAAACCGCGATCTGTTCCACAATCATCTTGACGAACAATTACATCTTGTGCAACGTCTACAAGACGACGTGTTAAGTAACCAGAATCGGCAGTTTTAAGTGCTGTATCGGCAAGACCTTTACGCGCACCATGCGTAGAGATGAAGTACTCAAGTACTGTTAAACCTTCACGGAAACTCGATTTGATCGGAAGCTCAATGATACGACCAGATGGATTGGCCATCAGACCACGCATACCAGCAAGCTGAGTAAAGTTCGATGCGTTACCACGGGCACCGGAATCACTCATCATGAAGATTGGGTTGCGTTTATTCAAGGATTTCATCAGCTTTCCTTGGATAACATCTTTTGCATTACTCCAAATAGAGATAACGCGATCGTAACGTTCTTCTTCCGTGATTAAACCGCGACGGAATTGTTTAATTACATTATCTACTTTTGCTTGTGCTTCATGGAGAATTTCATCTTTTTCACCTAATACAAGAATATCTGATACCCCAACTGTAATACCAGCTTTTGTAGAGTATCTAAATCCTAAGTTTTTCATACGGTCAAGCATGCGAGACGTTTCTGTAATTTGGAAACGTTTGAATACTTCCGCAATAATGTTACCAAGGATTTTCTTGCTAAATGGCGCCACTTCTTCGCGACTAGCAATAATTTCTTTAATGTTCGCACCTTTTTCAACGAAATATTCCGCTGGTGTTTCTTTTTCAAGGTTTGAGTTTGTTGGTTCATTAATATAAGGGAACGATTCTGGTAAGATTTCGTTAAATATTAATTTACCAACTGTTGTTAATAGAAGCTTACTCTTTTGCTCTTCAGTAAACGTTACATTATTTACCGAACTCGCAGCAACTGCAACACGTGTGTGCAGATGTACATATCCATTTTGGTATGCAAGTATTGCTTCGTTTGCATCTTTGAAGACCATACCTTCACCGATTGCACCCTCGCGCTCAAGTGTTAAGTAATAGTTACCTAATACCATATCCTGAGATGGAGTAACAACTGGTTTTCCGTCTTTTGGATTCAAGATGTTTTGTGCCGCTAACATAAGAATACGAGCTTCTGCTTGTGCCTCTGATGATAACGGAACGTGAACCGCCATTTGGTCACCGTCAAAGTCCGCGTTGTATGCAGTACATACAAGTGGGTGAAGACGGATTGCACGACCTTCTACTAGTGTAGGTTCAAACGCCTGGATACCAAGACGGTGAAGTGTTGGTGCGCGGTTTAGAAGTACTGGATGCTCTTTAATCACAGATTCTAAAACGTCCCAAACTTCAGGGTGTACACGCTCGATTTTACGTTTAGCACTCTTAATGTTGTGTGCTAATCCTTTTCCAACTAACTCTTTCATAACGAAAGGTTTAAACAATTCAAGTGCCATTTCTTTCGGCAATCCACATTGGTACATCTTTAAGTTCGGTCCTACAACGATTACAGAACGGCCAGAGTAGTCAACACGTTTACCTAATAAGTTTTGACGGAAACGTCCTTGTTTACCTTTAAGCATGTGAGATAGTGATTTTAATGGACGGTTACCTGGTCCAGTAACTGGACGGCCACGGCGACCATTATCGATTAATGCGTCTACAGCTTCTTGTAACATACGTTTTTCGTTTTGAACGATGATGCTTGGTGCACCTAAGTCCAATAGACGTTTTAAACGGTTGTTACGGTTAATTACACGACGATATAAGTCGTTTAAGTCAGAAGTAGCAAAACGTCCACCATCTAACTGTACCATCGGGCGTAGTTCTGGTGGGATAACCGGAAGAACCTCTAAGATCATCCAAGATGGGTGATTTCCAGAGTTACGGAATGCTTCTAATACTTCTAGACGTTTAATAGCACGAGTACGGCGTTGTCCTTGTGCTGTTTTTAATTCTTCTTTTAAGAAGTCTACTTCTTTATCTAAATCGATGTCTTGCAGTAATTTTTTAATCGCTTCTGCACCCATAGCAGCATGGAATGTACTGCCATATCGATCACGATATGCACGGTATTCTTTTTCAGAAAGTAATTGCTTCTTATCAAGTGGTGTATCTCCACTTTCTGTTACAACATAAGAAGCGAAATAAATTACTTCTTCAAGCGCGCGAGGGGACATGTCTAAGACAAGTCCCATGCGGCTCGGGATACCTTTGAAATACCAAATATGAGATACAGGAGCAGCTAATTCGATATGACCCATACGTTCACGACGAACTTTTGCACGCGTTACTTCAACGCCACATCGATCACAAACTACACCTTTATAACGTACACGTTTATATTTTCCGCAATGACATTCCCAGTCCTTTTGTGGTCCGAAAATACGCTCACAGAACAAGCCATCTTTTTCAGGCTTTAACGTACGATAGTTAATTGTTTCTGGTTTCTTAACTTCACCGTATGACCAAGAACGAATCTTGTCAGGTGAAGCAAGTCCAATCTTCATATATTCAAAGTTATTTACATCTATCAAGGGGCCTACCTCCCTTTTAGTCTACAGGTTATCCCAATTATTCCTTAGTTGTCTCAACTTCAACATTCAATTTATCTGCTGATTGATGATCATCGTCATCTTCCGTATCACGCATTTCAATTTCTGTATCGTTGATAGACATCATTTTAACGTCCATACCTAAACTTTGCAGTTCTTTAATCAATACTTTGAATGATTCAGGAACGCCTGGTTCTGGAACATTTTCACCTTTAACAATTGCTTCATACGTCTTAACACGTCCAATAACATCATCAGACTTCACTGTTAAGATTTCTTGAAGAGTATAAGCAGCACCATAAGCTTCAAGTGCCCAAACCTCCATCTCACCGAAACGCTGTCCACCGAACTGAGCTTTACCTCCAAGAGGTTGCTGCGTTACAAGTGAGTATGGTCCAGTAGAACGAGCATGAAGCTTATCGTCAACCATGTGCGCAAGTTTGATCATATACATGACACCAACAGATACACGGTTATCGAACGGCTCACCAGTACGTCCGTCATACAGGATTGTTTTCGCGTCATTTGCCATACCAGCTTCTTCAATTGTGCCCCATACATCTTCCTCACGAGCACCATCGAATACCGGTGTTGCAATGTGAATACCAAGGTATCTTGCTGCCATACCAAGATGAAGCTCTAATACCTGACCGATATTCATACGAGATGGTACCCCTAATGGGTTTAACATGATATCGATTGGCGTACCATCTGGTAAGTAAGGCATATCTTCTTCCGGTAAAATACGGGAAATAACACCTTTATTACCATGACGACCGGCCATTTTGTCACCTTCAGAAATTTTACGCTTTTGAACGATATATGCACGTACAAGTTGATTCACGCCTGGTGGCAATTCATCGCCATCTTCACGGTTAAACACTTTTACGTCTAAGATAATACCGCCACCACCGTGTGGTACACGTAGTGATGTATCACGTACTTCACGTGCTTTTTCACCGAAGATTGCATGTAATAGACGTTCTTCTGCCGTCAATTCTGTTACACCTTTTGGCGTTACTTTACCAACAAGTAGATCTCCATCTTTCACTTCAGCACCGACGCGAATAATACCGCGCTCGTCAAGATTACGAAGTGCATCTTCTCCAACATTCGGGATATCACGTGTAATTTCTTCTGGTCCAAGCTTCGTATCACGAGCTTCTGATTCATATTCTTCAATATGGATAGAAGTGTACACATCATCTTTTACAAGGCGCTCACTCATGATGATCGCATCCTCATAGTTATAACCGTCCCATGTCATAAAGCCAACAAGCACGTTACGTCCAAGCGCTAGTTCACCTAGTTCCATAGAAGGACCATCCGCAAGGATTTCACCTTTTACAACTTGGTCTCCAACACTTACGATTGGACGTTGGTTGTAGCAAGTTCCTTGGTTAGAACGAATGAATTTTTGCATTTTGTAGCGATCTAAGTCGCCTTTTACTGTTTGACCGTCAACGTCTACATAGCGACGTACCCAAACTTCACGTGCTTCTACGCGCTCAACAACACCAGGCTGTTTACAGATTACTGCAGCACCTGAGTCTTTTGCTGATACGTACTCCATACCTGTACCTACAATCGGAGATTCCGGATTTATTAACGGAACCGCCTGACGTTGCATGTTCGCTCCCATAAGTGCGCGGTTAGAGTCATCGTTTTCTAAGAACGGAATACAAGCTGTCGCTGCCGACACTACTTGTTTTGGAGATACATCCATGTAGTCGATGCGTTCTTTATTTGTGACAATGTTTTCACCACGGAAACGAGCTACGATATCTTCATCAAGGAATTCCCCTGCTTCAGATAATTTCATATTCGCTTGGGCTACAACATAGTTATCTTCTTCATCTGCTGTTAAATAATCAACCTGCCCTGTTACAAGACCAGTTTCTGGGTCAACACGACGGTATGGCGTTTCAATGAAACCAAACTCATTTACTTTCGCAAACGAAGATAATGAGTTAATCAAACCGATGTTTGGTCCCTCTGGCGTTTCGATTGGACACATACGACCATAGTGAGAGTAGTGAACGTCACGTACTTCAAAGCCTGCACGCTCACGCGTTAAACCACCGGGTCCTAATGCAGATAGTCTTCGTTTGTGAGTTAACTCTGCTAATGGGTTTGTTTGATCCATGAACTGAGATAACTGAGAACTTCCGAAGAACTCTTTAATAGATGCAATAACCGGGCGAATGTTAATTAACGCTTGTGGTGTAATTGCATTTGTATCTTGAATCGACATTCTCTCACGAACAACACGTTCCATACGAGAAAGACCGATACGGAATTGGTTTTGTAGTAACTCTCCTACAGAACGCAGACGACGATTTCCTAAGTGGTCAATATCATCTGTATCCCCTACTTTATATAGCAAGTTAAAGAAGTAGCTAATAGAAGCAAGAATATCACCTGGTGTGATGTGTTTTATATCACGAGTAATATTTGCATTCCCAATTACGTTTATAGATCGTTCGCCTTCTGATTCTGGAGCATAGATCTTAATAGATTGCAGCTCAACATCGCCTGCTACCACTCCACCCATCGGTTTCGCTGTTTTGAATCCAATGTTTTTCTCTAAGTAAGGTAGAATACGATCCAGTGTACGACGATCTAAGACTGTTCCTTCTGTCGCTAAAATTTCACCAGTTTCTGGATCCACCAGTGTTTCAGCTAAACGTTGGTTAAACAATCTGTTTTTAATGTGTAGCTTTTTGTTGATCTTATAGCGACCTACATTTGCTAAATCGTAGCGCTTCGGATCAAAGAAACGAGACACAAGTAAGCTCTTTGCATTTTCTACTGTTGGTGGTTCACCAGGGCGTAGACGCTCATAAATTTCAAGCAATGCTTTCTCTGTGCTATCTGTGTTGTCTTTTTCTAACGTATTGCTTAAGTATTCGTTATCACCTAAAAGCTCGGTGATTTCTTGATCAGAGCCAAACCCTAATGCGCGTAACAAAACAGTTACAGGAAGTTTACGCGTACGGTCAATACGCACATATACAACATCCTTAGCATCTGTTTCATACTCTAACCAAGCTCCGCGGTTTGGAATTACAGTAGCAGTAAAACCACGTTTTCCGTTTTTATCCACTTTGCCACTATAGTATACGCTTGGAGAGCGAACTAACTGGGAAACGATAACACGTTCTGCACCGTTAATTACGAATGTTCCAGTCTCTGTCATGAGTGGGAAATCTCCCATGAACACATCTTGTTCTTTTACTTCACCAGTTTCCTTGTTGATTAGACGCACTTTTACACGAAGTGGTGCTGCATACGTCACATCACGCTCTTTGCATTCTTCTACAGAGTATTTAGGTTCACCTAAGCTGTAGTCGATAAATTCAAGCGATAGATTTCCCGTAAAGTCTTCGATCGGAGAAATGTCCTGGAACATTTCTCGCAAACCCTCATCAAGAAACCACTGATAAGAAGAGGTTTGAATTTCGATAAGATTTGGTAACTCTAATACTTCACTAATACGGGCATAACTTCTTCGTTGGCGGTGGCGTCCGTATTGAACTAGTTGACCTGTCAACTGCTTCACCCCTCAAATCATGAGTATTATAAACACACAAAAAAATTTGTGCAAAATCACAAATAAATACAACTACTGCTATTAGCGTAGTTTTTCTCTTAAAGATAGATACGTTGAGTCTTTCTACCTGCTCAAAAAAGAAAAATGGCTTCTATAAGAAAACCATCATTCTGTTTCATAATCTGCTGATTTTACTATCTTTTCCAAGAGAAACAAAAATATACATCTTTCTCAACGCAGAAAATCATATATTGGCATTGTATAATGTTAACATAGCCAAAAATAACCGTCAACGCTTTTTTGATTTTATGATATAATATCCTTTTTTCTTTTCTACAACTTCAACTTCAGAAAATACTTCTTCTAGTTTTTTCAGCGCAGATGGCGCACCTTGTTTCTTTTGAATAACAATCCACAATTCTCCACCTGAAACTAAATACTCCACAGCCTTTTCTAAAATCTCATGCACGGTATCTTTACCAGCACGAATTGGAGGATTAGATAGAATAGCAGCATACTTGCCATCTACATTTTCATAGACACTACTTTGCAAAATACGTATATTTTCAATTCTGTTATTAGCGGCATTTTCTTTTGCAAGTCCCAAGGCCCTTTCATTCACATCCACCATGTGAATTTCACGATTTTGAAACTCTTTCGCTAACGACAAACCGATTGGACCGTACCCACATCCTACGTCTAACACATTACCTTTAACATCTGGCATTTGAAACGCTTCAATTAAAAGACGAGAACCAAAGTCCACTTCGTTTTTCGAGAACACCCCATGGTCAGATAAAAAAGTAAATCGAGATTCACGAAGTGTAACTTCCCATCGTTTACGATCACTTTTACTAGAAGGGTCGTTAGAAAAATAATGGTCTGCCATATGGCCACCTCTTTTCTTTACAGTTAAAAAAAAAGCTCGCATGAGAGCGAGCTTTTTTTAAAGCACCAAAAGTTAATTACTTAACTTCTACAGCAGCGCCAACTTCTTCAAGTTTAGCTTTCATTTCTTCAGCTTCCTCTTTAGTAACGCCTTCTTTGATTGCTTTTGGAGTGTTGTCAACTAATTCTTTAGCTTCTTTTAAGCCAAGACCAGTGATTTCACGTACAGCTTTGATAACTTTGATTTTTTGAGCGCCAGCACTTGCAAGTACTACGTCAAATTCAGTTTGCTCAGCAGCAGCTTCACCAGCGCCACCAGCTACAGCTACAGGAGCAGCAGCAGTTACGCCGAATTCTTCCTCGATAGCTTTTACTAAGTCGTTAAGTTCTAATACAGTCATAGATTTAACTGCTTCAATGATTTGTTCTTTAGTCATTGTAAATATCCTCCCTTAAATAGGTTTGTATTGTTTTATAGATAACAAGTAATTATCTTTTAAAAAATTAAGCGCCTTGCTCTTCCTTTTGATCTGCAACTGCTTTAGTAGCAAGTGCAAGGTTACGGATTGGAGCTTGAAGAACGCTAAGAAGCATAGAAAGTAAGCCTTCACGTGATGGAAGAGTAGCGATAGCTTTAACCTCATCAAGTGTTACAAGTTTACCTTCGATTACGCCCGCTTTAATTTCTAAAGCTTCATGATTTTTAGCGAAGTCGTTTAATACTTTCGCAGGAGCAACTACATCCTCGTTACTGAACGCGATTGCGTTTGGTCCTGTTAAGAATTCGTTTAACTCAGCCATTTCAGCAGACTCTGCAGCACGACGAGTTAAAGAGTTTTTGTAAACTTTGAACTCAACGCCAGCTTCACGTAAGTTTTTACGTAATTCTGTTGCTTCAGAAACTGTTAAACCACGGTAGTCAACAACAATTGTAGATTTACTCGCGCGAAGTTTTTCAGCGATTTCAGTTACAACTTGTTGTTTAGTTTCGATTACTTTGCTCATGTTATTACACCTCCTGTAGATTATATAGAAGATGTACCGAAAGTGCACTAAAAACCTCCATGCCCAACTTGTAGACATGGAGGCATATAGTCACAGAAAAAAGATTCCGCTTCGTATATTAACACCTAGGTAGGGAATTAAGTCGAATCGACTCCTACTGTCTACGGTACACTATTAAAATTCACAACATAAATGATTATATTAAAACTTCTTTATGAAGTCAACTTCCAATTTTTACGCAAGTGTAGAAACGTCTACGCGTACGCCAGGTCCCATTGTAGAAGCAACAGTTGCGTTCTTCATGTAAGTACCTTTTGCAGCAGCTGGCTTAGCTTTTTGTAGCGTGTCAGCAATTGTTTTGAAGTTTTCTACTAATTTAGCATCTTCGAAAGATACTTTACCGATTGGAACGTGGATGTTACCAGCTTTATCAACGCGGTATTCAACTTTACCAGCTTTGATTTCGTTAACAGCTTTAGTTACATCGAAAGTAACTGTTCCAGTTTTAGGGTTTGGCATTAAACCTTTAGGTCCTAATACACGACCAAGTTTACCAACTTCACCCATCATGTCAGGAGTTGCTACTACTACATCGAAATCGAACCAACCTTTTTGGATTTTACCGATGTAATCAGCATCGCCTACGAATTCAGCGCCAGCAGCTTCAGCTTCTTTTGCTTTTTCGCCTTTAGCGAATACTAATACACGTTGTACTTTACCAGTACCGTGTGGAAGAACAACTGCACCACGAATTTGTTGGTCAGCTTTCTTAGGGTCAACACCTAAACGGAATGCAGCTTCTACAGTTGCATCAAATTTAGCTGTGTTTGTTTTCTTTACTAATTCTACTGCTTCTGTTGCAGAGTAAGCAGATGCACGATCAACAAGCTTCGCAGCTTCAACGTACTTTTTACCTCTTTTAGCCATGTTTGTTTCCTCCTTGAATGTGGTTTTAGCGGAATAACCTCCCACGTTTACGCCTTCATTCCGGGAACCCCCGAGGATGTGCGCCCATCCATTTATTTAAAAATGATAATCATTTACGATAATAAAGGTTGCGAATTGGAATTCCAGACCCGCAACCTTTTTTACAAAAAACAAATCGAATTAGTCTTCGATAACGATGCCCATACTGCGCGCAGTACCTTCAACCATACGCATTGCAGCTTCTACGCTAGCAGCGTTTAGGTCAGGCATTTTAGTTTCAGCGATTTCGCGTACTTTATCACGCTTAACAGTTGCCACTTTATTACGGTTTGGTTCACCAGAACCAGACTCAATACCAGCTACTTTCTTAAGAAGAACAGCAGCAGGAGGAGTTTTAGTAATGAAAGTGAATGAACGGTCCTCAAATACCGTAATTTCAACAGGGATGATAAGACCAGCTTGATCAGCTGTACGAGCGTTAAACTCTTTACAGAAGCCCATGATGTTAACACCTGCTTGTCCTAATGCTGGACCAACCGGCGGAGCTGGATTAGCTTTACCTGCAGGAATCTGAAGTTTTACCATTTTAATTACCTTTTTAGCCACGAGACACACCTCCTTAAGTCCGTGATGTGGTCAATTGGGCAGTGATTTGCCCTCCCACTTCATATTTTATCATAATGATAAAATCTTTTTCAAAAAACGTCTCCGTTACCGAAGACGTACTGACTTAAAAGATATTATCACTTTTTACAATTCATTTCAAGTTTCATTTTATAATTTTTCAATTTGATGGAAATCAAGTTCAACCGGAGTCTCGCGACCGAACATGTCTACAAGCACGCTAACTTTTTTCTTTTCCACATCAATTTCTTCAATCGCACCTGTATAATCCGCGAATGGCCCCTCATTTACACGCACTGTTTCATGAAGTTCAAATTCGAAATCAACCACTTCATTGTCCATTCCCATATGCTTCATGATGGTAACAACTTCCTCTTCTAATAGAGGCGATGGTTTAGATCCTGAACCAGAAGAACCGACAAAACCTGTTACACCTGGCGTATTACGAACAACATACCAAGAATCGTCAGTCATGATTAGTTCTACTAATACGTAACCTGGGAACACTTTTCTTTTCGTTATTTTTTCTTTACCATTTTTCATTTCTACTTCTACTTCTTCCGGGACAACAACACGGAAAATTTTATCTTGCATACCCATTGATTCTACACGTTTCTCTAGGTTTGCTTTTACTTTATTTTCATATCCAGAATAAGTATGGACAACATACCAACTTTTTTCCATTCATTTAGGACGAGCGTCCTTCCCTCCCTGACGTACATTTTTTTGCGCAAATGAAAAAACCCGTTCACCGGGCTTTTACACAGTTCTTATAAATAACATTATATCATGGATAAGTGCTTCTTATTCAAGAATTAACCAAGAATTAACCGAATTAAAGAAGAAATGCCCATATCAACCACTGCGAAGAAAATCGCAAAGAACACAACTGTCGCAATAACAGTCGTTGTTGAGCGGAGTAATTCATCTTTTTTAGGCCAACTTACTTTTTTCATTTCGCGACCTACATCGCCGAAAAAGTTCGTTAAACGCATCTACGGGACCTCCAGTGTATTATTTCAATTATTTATTTTGTTTCTTTGTGAACTGTATGCTTATTGCATGTTTTACAAAATTTCTTTATCTCAAGTCGCTCTACTGAGCTCGTATCTTTCATCGTAGAGTAGTTTCGATTTTTACACTCTTCACATGAGAGTACAACTTTTTTCCTCATTAGTTACACCAACCTTGTAACATTGTCCCTAAAAATGTATCATACAACAAAAGACAATGTCAATGACATGCCTTTTGTACTCTTTACAAAAAGAAAACAGGTGACATATTTCACACCTGCAACACTTACTATGAATTTAAGGTTGTACTCTCTCTCATTTCCATATATCTTTCCAGTTTCCTCTTTACCCGCTGTAAAGCATTATCAATAGATTTCACATGCCTGTTTAACTGTTCTGAAATTTCTTGATAGGAACGACCATCTAAGTATAAAGATAGCACTTTTCTTTCTAAATCGCTTAATAATTCAGATATTTTCGATTCTATGTCTGTATATTCTTCCTGACTGATAATCATCTCTTCTGGATCAGTTACTTTCGATTCCGAAATAACATCTAATAATGTTCGATCAGATTCCTCATCATAAATTGGCTTGTCTAAAGACACATACGAATTTAACGGAATATGTTTTTGCCTTGTTGCTGTTTTAATAGCGGTAATAATTTGTCGAGTGATACACAGTTCAGCAAATGCTTTGAACGAAGACAGCTTGTCCCCTTTATAATCACGAATGGCTTTAAACAATCCAATCATGCCTTCTTGAACAATATCTTCTCGATCGGCACCCACTAAGAAATAAGATCTTGATTTCGCGCGAACAAAGTTCTTATATTTGTGAATTAAATATTCTAGAGCGTCAGTATTACCTTTTCGAACTAACTCAACGATTGCCTCATCCTCTAAATCACGAAATGTAACGTCGCCTACACTTACGAAGCCTGCTTCCACCTTGATCCCTCCGACCGCTATATATTTAGCAATATTATACAGTAAAAAGATAAAGAGCGTCAATGCTTCAACGCTCTCCTCTTCTTAATTTTTCTAATTTTTCTGTAATATCTTCACTAAATATCTTTCGCATGGCGGGTTGCTTTTCTTTCGTGTCTTTTGTACGCCTTCTTACTTGTTGTTCCATCGCTTGTACTTCTAACTCTAATTCACGCGCAGATTTTCGAAGTGCACCTTGCGCAAATATAATCCATTGCTCCGTATAATCCGAAGTTGCAACGTATATTTGTGTATTTATATTTCTAAGCTCAATCGCAAGTTGTTCTATCTTTTCATCTGCAGTTTGTTTCTTTCTCGTGAATATTACTTCCACCCGCGATTGTTTCATCTTTTTTTCAATACCATAGACTGTATAGGCATCAAAGACAATCATTACCTTTGTGCCTGTATAGCCTTGATAATCCGCCATCTTATCAATAAGTGCGTCTCTTGATGATTGTAAATCTACATCCCGCAGTTTCTTCAAGTCTCCCCAAGCTCCGATAATATTGTAACCGTCAACGATTAAAATATCGTCCATTTTTTATTTACCAATTTCGTGACGTTTACGATATACCTCATACATTAACAAACTTGCAGCTACTGAAGCATTTAAGGATGTAACTTTACCGACCATCGGTAAAGTTATTAGGAAATCACACTTTTCACCAATAATACGACTCATACCTTTTCCTTCACTACCAATTACTAGTCCGATTGGCATATTACCATCTAAATTACGGTAATCTGTTTTCCCTTTGGCATCTGTACCAGCAATCCAAAGTCCACGTTCTTTTAATTCATCAATTGTACGCGATAAATTCGTTACACGTGCAACAGGAATATATTCAATTGCCCCAGTCGACGCTTTCGCAACTGACGCTGTAAGTCCCACCGCTCTTCTTTTCGGAATAATAACCCCATGAGCCCCTGTTGCATCCGCAGTACGCATAATAGAACCTAAGTTATGCGGGTCTTCAATTTCATCTAAAATTAAGAAGAACGGATCTTCATTACGTTTTTCTGCTAATTTAAACAAATCCTCTAACTCAGCATATTGATATGCAGCTACTTGAGCAATTACACCTTGATGATTTCCCTCAACCAATTGATCTAACTTCTTCTTTGGTGCGTGTTGCAAAATAACCTTATTCTCTTTTGCTAATGCTAGTACAATCTGCACTTGTCCTTTGGCAGCACCTTCCGCTACCAAAATTTTATTAATATCTCGCCCCGCTCTTAAAGCTTCAATTACAGGGTTACGTCCGATAATATATTCACTACTCATGATGATGTGCTCCCTTCCTTTTCTTCCAAAACGTCAATCGCCTTATATACAATCTCGTCCAATCTTTCACGATTATTCAACAAGTGATGATAACCGATTAGCGCTTCAAAGGCTGTACTGTATCGATATGTTTGTACATCTGTATTTTTCGGAACAGTACCCGAATTTGCATTACGCCCTCTTCTTAATACCGCCTCTTCCTCTTCTGTCAAAAATGCCGTCTCTAATAAATGATAAACAACTTTCGCCTGTGCTTTTGCCGAAACAAAGCCCGTCCCTAAGCGATGTAATTGATTAGGGCGAACTTTCCCTTTTTGAAGGAGGTGATAGCGGATATATTGTTCATATACCGCATCACCCATATATGCTAACGCTAAGCTGTTCAATTGCTTTGCATCAATCATTCTTATCCTCTTTTCCATCTTGTACCTTGAGCGGTATCTTCTAAAATAATATTACGTCCTTTTAAATCATCGCGAATTTGATCAGATAATGCGAAGTCACGATTTTGACGAGCTTCAATACGCTTTTGGATTAGTGCTTCAATTTCTTCATCAAGCAACTCTTCTTGCGCTAATTCCAATCCTAAAATACTAAATAATGTTTCAAGTTGTTTTACATACGCTTCAATTACAACTTTAGAAGTATGTTCTTCTAACAAATATTGATTTGCGTGATTTGCTACGTTATATAATTCAGTAATCGCATTAGCCGTATTGAAATCATCATCCATCGCTTCTTCGAATGCAACCTGGAATTTTTCCATTTCAGCTAACCATTTTTCATTATGATCCGTTAAATCCGTACTACTTTCCATACGATGCTTTAAGTTACCGTAAGCTGTTTTAATTCTTTCTAGTCCATTATTCGTACTTTGCAATAAATCTTCGCTAAAGTTAATTGGGTGACGGTAATGTACCGATAGCATAAAGAACCTGATTAACTGCGGATCATATTGTTTGATGATATCATGAACTAAAATGAAGTTTCCAAGCGACTTAGACATCTTCTCGTTATTAATATTAATATATCCATTATGCATCCAATAACGTGCAAATGTTTTTCCTGTCAACGCCTCAGACTGCGCAATTTCATTTTCATGATGAGGAAATGCTAAATCTTGACCACCAGCATGAATATCAATTGTATCCCCTAAATATTTACGCGCCATTGCTGAGCATTCAATATGCCACCCTGGGCGTCCTTTCCCCCAAGGGCTTTCCCAGAAGATTTCTCCTTCTTTCGCAGCTTTCCATAAAGCAAAGTCAAGAGGATCTTGTTTCTTTTCTCCTACTTCAATACGTGCACCGTGACGTAAGTCTGCAATTGGTTGATGTGATAATTTACCGTAACCTTCGAATTCTTTCGTTTTAAAGTACACATCACCTTCTGATTCATATGCATACCCTTTATTCACAAGTTCTTGAATAAATTCAATAATGATATCCATATTTTCCGTTACACGTGGATGAACCGTTGCGTGCTTGCAACCTAGTGCCGTTACATCTTCAAAGTAAGCTTCAACAAAACGATCTGCAATTGTTGGCACATCTTCACCTAATTCATTTGCCGCCTTAATTAATTTATCATCCACGTCAGTAAAGTTAGATACATACTGCACATCATATCCTTTATATTCTAAGTAACGGCGTACTGTATCAAATACCATAGGTGGTCTTGCATTCCCAATGTGAATGTAGTTATACACTGTAGGTCCGCACACATACATCTTCACCTTATTTTCTTCTAATGGCATAAACTCTTCTTTTTGACGCGTTAACGTATTATAAATGTGAATAGTCATTTTTATCCTTCCTTTCTACCTTTACTTCGAGTTGCTTTCTCAATTTATCAAGTTCTGCTTCCATAACCTTTAATTTATCAAAAATCGGATCCGGAAGATCAGAATGATTTAATTCTTGACCAATCTTTACTCCATTTTGAATAACGACTCGGCCAGGTATACCTACAACTGTAGAATGTGCAGGAACTTCCTTCAACACGACAGATCCTGCTCCAATTTTAGAATTCTCTCCAACAGTAATAGAACCTAGTACTTTAGCACCTGTTGCAATTAATACATTATCCTGAATTGTAGGGTGCCTCTTTCCTTTTTCTTTACCTGTACCACCTAATGTGACACCTTGATAAATTGTTACGTTTTCGCCAATTTCACACGTTTCGCCAATTACAACCCCCATTCCATGATCAATGAAAAAACGACGACCAATAGTTGCTCCTGGATGAATCTCAATGCCAGTAAAAAAACGACTAACTTGCGAAATCCAACGTGCCATAAAGAAAAAATTCCTTTTATAAAAAGCATGTGCAATTCGATGGGCCCAAACTGCATGTAATCCAGAGTAAGTTAAAATGACTTCGAAATAACTTCGTGCCGCTGGATCCTGTTCAAAAACGACTTCAATATCTTCCCGAAGCCTCTTAAACATCGATGTTCCCTCCCCTTTATGGGCTGCTTTTTTCGAGTGAACTAACTCCCCTAACTCCCCCTAAATCTTTATACAAGGGGATAAAACTTATACTCACGCCCATTTACATGGTATAAAAAAAAGACGCCTCTGTCATATAGACAGAGACGCCTTTTAAGCGCGGTTCCACTCTGTTTAGGCTAAAGAAGCCTCAAACTCATCCATGATAACGGTTTACACCGCTTCTGTTTACTTTGCGCCCTAAGACGTTCCGCGAAATACTTCGCTGTTCAACAGAAGACTCGAAGGGGCATTTCAAAAATCCGCTTATAAACCACTTCCAGCCTAAGGGTGGTTCTCTCTGTAAAAAGCCTGATTTTCTACTTCTCCTTCTCGTCGCTTTTCCTTATTAGATTTTAGGTATACTTATTATATTGCTAAACCTAGAAAATGTTAACCAATTACTTTTTGAATACGATTTAAAACTTTTTCTTTTCCAAGAAGAGCAATAGCGTTAGGAAGCTCTGGACCATGTGTTTGTCCAGTAGTAGCAACACGGATTGGCATAAATAGGTTTTTACCTTTATGTCCTGTTTCCTTTTGAACTGCTTTAATAGCCGCCTTAACTGCTGCTGGCTCCATTGCTTCTAAAGCTTCTAATTGATCGGCAAATGTACGAAGTACTTCAGGTACTTGTTCACCCTTCAATACTTCTTGTCCCTCTTCTTCATGATCAACATGATCTTTAAAGAACATTTCAGAAAGCTCTACAATTTCAGCTCCAAAGCTCATTTGGTCATGATATAAAGCAATTACATCACGAACCCATGCTTGTTCTTGTTCACTTAAGTTTTCACCTACGCGACCCGCTTTCACTAAATGCGGTAAGCTTAGTTCAACAACCGTATCTAAATCTTGTTTTTTCATATATTGGTTGTTCATCCATTTTAGTTTTTGAGAATCAAATAATGCAGGTGATTTTGATAAACGAGCTGCATCAAACATTTTGATAAACTCATCTTGAGAGAAGATTTCTTCTTCACCTACTGGTGACCAACCTAGTAATGCAATAAAGTTAAAGATTGCTTCTGGAAGATATCCAAGCTCTTTATATTGCTCAATAAATTGAATAATAGATTCGTCACGCTTGCTTAGCTTTTTACGGCTTTCGTTTACAATTAAAGTCATATGACCGAACTTCGGAATATCCCAACCGAAAGCTTCATAAATCATCATTTGTTTTGGCGTGTTTGAAATATGATCATCACCACGAAGTACGTGTGTAATCTCCATTAAGTGATCATCTACCGCTACCGCAAAGTTATAAGTTGGAATTCCATCTTTTTTCACAATAACGAAATCACCAAAATCATTTGAATGGAATGCAACTTCATCTTTTACGATATCTTTAAACGTGTAGTCGCTATCAGCCGGCACACGGAAGCGAATACTTGGAATACGGCCTTCAGCCTCAAATCCTTTAATTTGCTCCTCAGTTAAATCACGGTGGTTTCCTGCATAACGCGGTGTTTCACCACGAGCGATTTGACCTTCACGCTCTGCCTCTAGCTCTTCTTCTGTCATATAACATTTGTAAGCTAAATCACGCTCTAATAAATCTTCATATAATTTTTTATAAATATCTAAACGCTCTGTTTGACGATATGGTCCAAATTCACCACCAACATCAACACCCTCATCCCAGTCCATACCGAGCCATTTCAAGTATTTTAATTGGCTTTCTTCTCCACCAGCAACATTACGTTTCACATCAGTATCTTCAATACGAATAATAAACTTACCATCTTGATGACGAGCAAATAAATAATTAAATAATGCCGTACGCGCATTTCCGATATGTAAGTGTCCTGTTGGACTTGGCGCATAGCGCACTCTCACTTGCTTTTCCATAATTGGTACACCTTCCAATCTTAATGTCAACACATTCTATAATTGTACACCAAAAAAACGTGATTATCCATCTTACGAATTAAAAACCACTATTTTTTCTGTAATAAAACAACCGCTTGAGAAGCAATCCCTTCTTCTCTACCTGTAAATCCTAATTTTTCTGTTGTTGTTGCCTTTACATTAATATTATCAATAGACGTTTCTAATAGTTCACTAATGCGTTTACGCATGCTTTCAATATGCGGTGCCATTTTTGGCTTTTGGGCAATAATTGTACAATCTAGGTTCCCTAGTTCATAACCTTGTTCACGCACAAACTCCCAAACCTTTTGTAACAACACGGCTGAATCCGCATCTTTAAAGGCAGGATCTGTATCAGGAAAATGTTTTCCAATATCTCCTGCTGCAATTGCTCCTAGACATGCGTCAGCAATCGTATGTAACAATACATCTGCATCCGAGTGACCGATTAATCCTTTTTCATGAGGAATTGTAATTCCGCCGATAATTAACGGTCTACCTTCCGCAAATTCATGCACATCAAAACCTTGTCCAATTCGAAACATTCTTTACATCCTCCTCAATCTAAACTACTTTATGAATTCTATATTATATTGCTATCTCTATAAAGAAAAGCCCGGCAACGGCCGAGCTTTTCTTTACTATAATACCATCACTTCTATTTCTTCTGAACATGAAGGAAGCTTTCAGCAATTAGTAAATCCTCTGGAGTCGTCACCTTGATATTATAGTAACTCCCCTCTACTACGCCTACTTGCTTCCCGACACGTTCTACGAGACTTGCATCATCTGTACCAAGAAAACAACTTTGCTTTGCACTTCTATGAGCTTCTAATAAAAGAGGAACAGAAAATCCTTGTGGTGTTTGAACCGCTTTAAGCTGAGAACGTTCTACCGTTTCAACAACAACACCCTGTTCTACTTTCTTAATGGTGTCCTTCACTGGCACCGCACAAATGGAAGCACCATATTTCTCTGCTGCAGTTAATACATCTTGCATCATCTTATTCGTTACGAACGGGCGCGCACCATCGTGTACGAGAACATACTCAACACTACTCACATACTGAAGCGCATTATACACACTATCTTGTCTTTCGGCCCCGCCTTGAATAAATTGCACCTGCTTTTCAACCGGATACTTCTGCATTAACTCCTCAAAATAAGGGCGTTCCTCTTCGTTAATTGCCATGATAATACGTTTACATGCTTTATCTTTTTCAAAAGCACGTAATGTATGCACAATGATAGGTACTCCATTTATAAGTAAGAACAACTTGTTTTTGCCAGCACCCATCCGTTTTCCTTGACCCGCTGCCGGAATAATTAACGTATACATATTAATAGTCCTCTACTTATAATGCTTTTTCTAATAATTTACGTTTTGCGAAAATCATACGACCAGCCGATGTTTGCAACACACTTGTAACTAGTACATTAAGTTGCGAACCGACAAATTCTCTACCGTCTTCTACTACAATCATCGTACCATCATCTAAGTATGCAACACCTTGATTTTGCTCTTTACCATCTTTTACAACATAAACACTTAATTCTTCGCCAGGGAGTACGACTGGTTTAATTGCATTTGCTAAATCGTTAATGTTTAACACTGTTACTCCTTGTAATTCAGATACTTTGTTTAAGTTGAAATCATTTGTTACAACAGTTCCACCAGTGATTTTCGCTAACTTTACAAGCTTGCTATCCACTTCTTGGATATCCTCGAAATCGCCTTCATAAATTTCCACCGGAATTGGTAGCTCTTTTTGAATACGATTTAAAATGTCTAATCCTCTGCGACCACGATTACGCTTTAAAGCATCAGAAGAATCGGCAATATGCTGAAGCTCTTCTAATACGAATTGTGGAATCACAATTGTTCCTTCTAAAAACTTCGTTTGGCAAATATCCGCAATACGTCCATCAATAATTACACTTGTATCGAGAATTTTCCAATGAGTTGTAGATTTTTCTACCTCTACCTCTTCGTTCTCGCTATTGTTTTTCTTCTTACCTCCGCGCTGGGGTAATGTAAATAATCCTAGCAATTCATTTCTCTTTTTAAATCCTACTTGGAATCCTAAATAACCAAGTAAAAGAGTAAAGAACACTTGTAATACTGTACTAATGACTGGAATCGTGAATTCACGAATTGGTATCAAAATTAAATATGCAACAATAAGACCAGAGATCAACCCTAATGTACCAAATAAAACATCCGCTACCGGTGCCTTTACAAGGGCTTCTTCGATATGTTTAATAAGTTGAACAATATAATCCACAAGCCAAAATGTTGTTAAAAATAAAATAATTGCACCAATAATTGCACGAACGTACGATCCCTCAAGCCAAGGAACAGCACCGACGTCCAATACATTAATAACTTTTGGGATTAGAAAAATCCCTAACGCTCCCCCGATCACTAAAAAGAAGAGCTGTACGATCCTTTTTAACATCCAACCACCTCCTACTCATTATTAACCATTGTTTTGCTAATCAAAACGCCGAATGCAAAAGCGGACGTGTTTTTTTGTAAATAGTTTTATTTACCAATATACCATATCATATACCAAAAATGTTCTAGTGTCGTTATATTATGGAATCAATGTAATATTCTTAATTGTGTCTACTCATATAGAGATGCTCTTGAATTCTTTTTAGGCCCTCTCGTATTTTCTTCGCCCTAACTTCCCCAATTCCTTCCACATCATCCAATTCATTAATAGTTGCACGACAAACACCTTGTAACGTTTTAAATCGATTAATTAAATTTTCAATGATAAGTGGTGGAACACGAGAAATTTTGCTTGCGATTCGGTATCCCCTCGGTGTCACGATTACTTCTAAGCTCATTTGCCCTGGATAGCCAAGCAATTTAACTAAATCACTATCCTCTAGAAGCTGTGTATTTGCAAGATCTTGTAACTTTTTCAAAATTTGATGGTGATCCTGCGTTTTTTCTTGATAATAATCCTTAATTAATAACGCTGCCTCTGCTTCTAAGTCGGCTAGTAATTCTGTAAGTTGTAAACGAATTAACCTTCCTTCCGTTCCTAACTCATGAATGTAGCTCAATATTTCATTTTTAATACGCAGTACCATTTCAACACTATGTAAAACGTGAACTACCTCGGACATTGTAACGACCTCTTCAAATTCTAGAATGCCCAAATTCGTAATCCCATCATTCCATACAGCTTTATATTTTTCTAACGTTTGAATAGCTTGGTTTGCCTTTGTTAAAATTACACCTATATCTTTTAGTGTATAACGTAAGCTCCCTTGATATAGTGTAATTACGTTACGTCTTTGTGAAATAGCCACAACAAGGCTAGCCGTCTGCTTTGCTACACGCTCTGCCGTTCGGTGACGCATACCTGTTTCAATAGAATCAATGGATGGATCTGGAACTAATTGTGCATTTGCAATTAAAATTTTGCTCCCAGTTTCATTTAAAATAAGTGCCCCATCCATTTTTGCTAATTCATATAAACTAGCCGGTGAGAATGCACAATTAATGTGAAATCCTCCATCAACAATACTTTTAATCTGCTCATTATACCCAAGAACAATTAGCCCTCCAGTTTGCGCACGAAGTACGTTATCTATCCCTTCGCGTAGTGGTGTTCCTGGGGCAACGAGCTGTAGAATGTTAATCATACTTTTGACACGTTGCTTGTTTTCCTCCATAGCCTAGCCTCCTAATGTCAAACGAAGCGCCTCTCCTAAATTAGAAACACCTACTACCTCAATCCCATCTGGAATTGTCCATCCTCCCAAATTTTTTCTAGGAATAATAGCACGTTGAAATCCTAATTTTGCTGCTTCTTGTACACGTTGTTCAATTCTTGATACTCTTCTTATTTCTCCAGTTAGGCCTACTTCTCCTATTACCGCATCGGTTGGTGCAGTAGCTTTATCTCTGAAACTTGAAGCAATACTTAAGGCAACAGCTAAATCGATTGCTGGTTCATCTAATTTCAAGCCACCCGCGACTTTTAAATACGCGTCTTGATTTTGCAACAATAAACCTGTTCTTTTTTCTAGCACTGCCATAATAAGTGAAACGCGGTTATGATCAATTCCCGTCGCCATTCTTCGAGGATTTCCAAAACTAGTAGGGGAGATTAATGCTTGTATTTCTACTAAAACCGGTCTTGTTCCTTCCATTGAAGCAACCACTGTGGATCCTGCAACTCCAACTGGACGTTCCTCAAGGAAAATTTCAGAAGGATTTAGTACTTCTGCAAGACCTAGTTCCTTCATTTCAAAGATACCCATTTCATTTGTGGAACCAAAACGGTTCTTCACAGCTCGCAAAATACGATATGTATGATGACGATCTCCTTCAAAGTAAAGAACTGCATCAACCATATGTTCTAGCATACGTGGTCCTGCAATTGCCCCTTCTTTTGTCACATGTCCGACGATAAAAATAGGAATCCCTTTCGTTTTTGCAAGTTTCATTAATTCCGCTGTACATTCACGTACTTGCGCTACACTTCCTGGGGCTGACGTCACTTCAGGTAAATGTATCGTTTGAATAGAGTCAATAACAACAAAAGCTGGATTCATCTCTTCAATGTGCGCTGCAATTCGCTGTAGATCAGTTTCTGCTACAACAAATAGATTACTACCCTTTACATGCAAACGATCTGCACGAAGTTTAATCTGCTTTGCTGACTCCTCACCTGATATGTATAGTACATCATATGAAGAATCTGCTAATTGCGATGAAATTTGTAATAACAATGTTGATTTCCCAATCCCAGGGTCTCCACCAATAAGTACTAAAGATCCATCTACAATCCCGCCACCAAGTACACGGTTAAACTCTTGAAATTTCGTTTCAATACGCGCCTCAGACTTTGTTTCTACCTCTGTTAAGCGTCTTGGTTTTGTTACTTCTGATTGAATTGCATTGGCATAATTAAGGCGCCTTGATGATACAACTGGTTCCATCTCTTCAACAAGCGTATTCCATTTACCACATCCAGGACATTTCCCCATATATTTTGGCGACTGATAACCACACTCTTGACATGTGAATTTTGTTTTCTTTTTAGCCATATCTTTTATAGTTCACTTCACTTTCATCTACAAACGTTTATCCTTCTCGTACAAGAAAGAGGGCTATCGCGTAGCCCTCTTTGTTTGTCTATACTTATTTTACCTTTTCCGCACTATGAATGACAAATGATTCTCCTTCTATATCAAAGATAACTTTTTGCCCTTTCTCAATGGCACCTTTTAACAGTTCTTCTGATAGTCTATCTTCTACATGTTTTTGAATTGCTCTACGAAGCGGACGAGCACCGTACTCTCGATCAAATCCTTTATCAGCAATTGCTGAAATTGCTCCTTCTGTTAAGTGCAATTCAATCTCTTGTTCTTTTAAGCGATTCACTAACTGATTCACCATAAGAGTTACAATTTCTTGAATATGTTTTTTCTCAAGCATATGGAACACGATAATTTCATCAATACGGTTTAAGAATTCTGGACGAAATGCTTTTTTCAATTCATCCATTACTTTACCTTTCATATCTGAATAATCGCGGCTCTCATCTTGTACGTTAAATCCAAGATGTTTATTACGTTTTAATGCGTCTGCACCAACATTAGACGTCATAATAACAATTGTATTACGGAAATCAACTGTACGTCCTTTAGAATCTGTTAAACGGCCATCTTCTAATACTTGTAGTAAAATATTAAACACATCAGGATGAGCTTTCTCTACTTCATCTAATAAGACAACTGAATATGGCTTACGACGAACTTTCTCTGTTAATTGTCCACCTTCTTCATATCCAACATATCCTGGAGGAGATCCAACTAAACGAGAAGTAGAATGCTTTTCCATGTACTCAGACATATCGATGCGGATCATTGCATCCTCATCACCGAACATAGATTCCGCTAACGCCCTCGCTAGTTCTGTTTTACCTACACCAGTCGGTCCTAGGAAAATAAATGAGCCAATTGGACGTTTCGGATCTTTTAATCCCGCTCTCGCACGACGAACAGCTTTTGCCACAGCTACAACTGCTTCATCCTGCCCAATTAAACGATCATGTAAAATTGATTCCAAGTTTAATAATTTATCTGTCTCTGTTTGTGCAAGTTTAGAAACTGGAATACGTGTCCATGTGGAAACGACATTTGCAATATCTTCTACTGTTACTTCTGAGTTTTCTTGTCCTTGTTTCTCTTTCCACTGACGCTTTGTATCTTCTAACTTTTCACGTAAACGTTGTTCCATATCACGTAAGGAAGCAGCTTTTTCAAATTCTTGGCTTTGTACAGCTGCATCTTTTTCTTTTCTAATTTCCTCAAGATTCACTTCAAGCTCTTTTAAGTTTGGCGGTGTTGTATAAGAACGTAAGCGCACTTTTGATGCAGCCTCATCAATTAAATCGATTGCTTTATCAGGTAAAAAACGGTCTGTAATGTAACGATCTGAAAGTTTTACAGCCGCATCGATTGCATCATCTGTAATAGATACGCGGTGATGCGCCTCATAACGGTCACGTAAACCTTTTAAAATTTGAACTGATTCTTCTAAGTTTGGTTCATCAACATGAATTGGTTGGAAACGTCTTTCTAATGCCGCATCCTTTTCAATATATTTACGATATTCGTCTAAAGTTGTTGCACCAATACATTGTAATTCACCACGTGCTAAAGATGGTTTTAAAATATTCGATGCATCAATTGCACCTTCCGCCCCTCCTGCACCAATTAACGTATGAAGCTCATCAATAAATAGAATGATGTTACCAGCTTGGCGAATCTCATCCATCACTTTCTTTAAACGATCCTCAAATTCACCACGATATTTTGTTCCAGCAACAACTGTACCCATATCTAATGTCATAACACGCTTATCTCTTAAAGTTTCAGGAACTTCATTATTTACAATTTGCTGTGCTAATCCTTCCGCAATTGCTGTCTTACCTACACCAGGTTCTCCAATTAATACTGGATTGTTTTTTGTTCTACGGCTTAACACTTCAATTACACGTTGAATTTCTTTACTACGTCCAATAACAGGATCTAAACGATTTTCACGTGCAACAACTGTTAAATCACGTGCTAGACTGTCAAGTGTAGGTGTATTCGCATTTGTTGATGAACCACCTTGGTGACCTGAACTAGCTTCATTACTTCCAAGGAGTTGTAACACTTGTTGTCTTGCTTTATTTAGGCTTACACCTAAATTATTTAAAACACGTGCTGCTACACCTTCACCTTCACGGATTAAACCAAGTAAAATATGTTCTGTTCCAACGTAGGAATGGCCCAATTTACGAGCTTCGTCCATAGACAACTCAATAACTTTTTTAGCACGAGGTGTGTAATGTACTGTTTGAGAAGCTTCCGTTCCACGTCCAATTAATGCTTCTACCTCTTTTTGAACTTTCTCTGGACTTAATCCAAGAGCAATTAACGCTTTTGCTGCAATTCCTTCACCTTCGCGTACAAGCCCAAGTAAAATATGTTCTGTTCCAATATTATTATGCCCAATGCGAATTGCTTCCTCTTGAGATAAAGCTAATACTTTCTGTGCTCGTTCTGTAAATCTTCCAAACATCATAGAAATCGCCTCCTACTTGCGCTTAATTTTGTTCAATTCGTAATCGCTCACGGATTAAGGTTGCTCTTCGATAATCTCTTTCTTCTGGTCCTAGAGCTCCTCCTGCATATTGTTGCAAAATGCCCGGTTGAGTAAGAACCATTAACTCAGTTAAAATATTTCTCGATATACCTTGTATATACCCTAAGTCAATACCAAGTCGTACATCTGATAAGCAAGTGGCTGCTTCTGCAGATTGAATTAAACGACTGTTTGCTAGTATTCCGTAAGAACGATATACTTTATCTTCAAGCTCAATACTTGAATTTTGTACAATTAATTCTCTAGCCACTTTTTCTTGATGGATGATTTGTTGAATGACACTCTTTAAATCTGCAATAATATCTTCTTCTGATTTCCCTAGTGTCATTTGATTTGACACTTGAAATATATTACCTAACGCTTCGCTACCTTCACCGTATATTCCTCTTACTACTAACCCTAATTTTTGAATTACTTGTATAATACGGTTAATTCTTTTCGTTAAAACCAGTCCCGGCAAATGAATCATTACCGAAGCCCTTAATCCTGTACCGACGTTAGTGGGGCAACTCGTAATATATCCAAGCGATTCATCAAAAGCATATTCAACCTGTTCCTCGATCCAATTATCTATTTGATTGGCACTTTGAAGCGCCTCTGATAACTGTAAACCTGAAAATAGGCACTGAATCCTAACATGATCCTCTTCATTAAGCATGATACTTATATGTTCACTTTCTGATAGTAGGCATGCTCCGTATTCTGTTCCTGCAAGATTTGGACTAATTAAATGCTTCTCAACTAAAACTCTCCTTTGAAGAGGATTTAATTCATTCATTTTTAATAGTTCAAACTCCCCAAAAGGTTCTACAGGTTTATTTATAAACTTCTTCTTAAATAACTCATGAATCCGTTGAGCTTCTTCCTCGTTTTGCATAGTAGAGAATTGATATTTTTTAAAATTACGAGCCAAACGAATTCGACTACTTAAAACAATATCAGAATCAGGGCCATCCCCCTTCATCCATGGACTAATCGCTTCATTCATGATTCTGTCCAGTGACATAGAACTATTCCCCCTCTCTATGCTCACTAAGCTGATTTACAAGACCTCGAATTTTATCTCGTACTTCAGCCGCTTTCTCAAATTCCTCTTTCTGTACATATTGTTTCAGATTGAGTTTTAGTTCATCTAATTCTTTCTTTAAGTAGATATTTCCTTCTATACGTTCAGGAATTTTTCCACAATGATCTGTATGCCCACCGTGAAGACGTTTTAACAATGGTTTTAAATGCCCCTTAAATGTATCGTAACAAGAAGCACATCCAAAGCGTCCCACTTTTGTAAATTGTTCATATGTCATCTTACAATTTGGACATCTTGATATATTTGTATTTGAAAATGCATCTTGCCCTTCTTCAAACATTGCTGGTTCACCATGCAATAATCCGGCTAATAGGTCATGGAATGAAAAATTAGACTGCGGTGATTGAAAGAAAGACGTATAGCCACTTTGTTCTGCACATTGCTCGCAAAGATGAACTTCCGCCTTTTTTCCGTTGATTACTTTTGTATAATGTAAAGTTGCTGGTCTCATATTACAGTTTTGACAAGTCATCGCTATCCCCCACCTTTACAACAGGAACGATCTATCGCATGCTACTTTTCATACATTACTAGATTGTTCTCTTTCCTTAATCCATTTAGTAAAAGCACATGTCATCTTTCAAAATTCCTACAATATTAAACTGCATTATCTTAGTTATCATTCTTAACAAAAGTTATATTTATTTATATTTCAGTGTTCTTAACATTGCGCATAATATTCGAGCCCTAAGTTCATCCCGAGAGGGAACATCCATTAATAATACAGAACGATCTAGTACGCTTAACATAAGTTTAGCTTCACGATTTGTTATGATACCTTCTTCCATTAAACGTATAATCATGCTTTCTGCATTTCCTTGCGCGACACTATGATCAATCATATGAAGCATTTGATCAATAATGTCTATATCATCATGCAATTTGACTTTTATAATGCGAATGTAACCTCCTCCACCTCGTTTACTTTCTACTACAAATCCTCTTGCTAACGTAAAACGGGTATTGATTACATAGTTGATTTGAGACGGCACACAATCGAATCGATCAGCGATCTCATTCCTCTTGATTTCAATCACATTATTATTGCTTAAGTCAATAACTTGCTTTAGATATTTCTCAATGATATCAGATATATTTCTCATTTATCCGCCACCTTTATTGACTTTGACTATCTTTGACTTTAATTATATACGTATTAAAAAAATTTGCAACTCTTTTGCTTATTCACTATCCTAGCCACATTTCCCAGTCTTTAATCAAAAGGACGATTCTTTAAGTAAAGATTTTTCAAATTACTATGAATTATAAAAAGAAACACGAAAAAACACGAGTCATTTGACTCGTGTTTTAGTTGCTTGGCGACGTCCTACTCTCACAGGGACAAGGTCCCAACTACCATCGGCGCTAGAGAGCTTAACTTCCGTGTTCGGTATGGGAACGGGTGTGACCTCTCTGCCATCATCACCAAACTATTGAAGGCATATTCCTTCAAAACTAGATAACATTTGCTTCATATTATATGGTTAAGTCCTCGATCTATTAGTATTCGTCAGCTCCACATGTCACCATGCTTCCACCTCGAACCTATCAACCTGATCATCTTTCAGGGATCTTACTAGCTTACGCTATGGGAAATCTCATCTTGAGGGGGGCTTCATGCTTAGATGCTTTCAGCACTTATCCCTTCCGCACATAGCTACCCAGCTATGCCCTTGGCAGAACAACTGGTACACCAGCGGTGCGTCCATCCCGGTCCTCTCGTACTAAGGACAGCTCCTCTCAAATTTCCTGCGCCCACGACGGATAGGGACCGAACTGTCTCACGACGTTCTGAACCCAGCTCGCGTACCGCTTTAATGGGCGAACAGCCCAACCCTTGGGACCGACTACAGCCCCAGGATGCGATGAGCCGACATCGAGGTGCCAAACCTCCCCGTCGATGTGGACTCTTGGGGGAGATAAGCCTGTTATCCCCGGGGTAGCTTTTATCCGTTGAGCGATGGCCCTTCCATGCGGAACCACCGGATCACTAAGCCCGACTTTCGTCCCTGCTCGACTTGTAGGTCTCGCAGTCAAGCTCCCTTATGCCTTTGCACTCTACGAATGATTTCCAACCATTCTGAGGGAACCTTTGGGCGCCTCCGTTACACTTTAGGAGGCGACCGCCCCAGTCAAACTGCCCACCTGACACTGTCTCCCGGGTCGATAAGACCCGTAGGTTAGAATTTCAATACAGTCAGGGCGGTATCCCACCAGCGCCTCCACCGAAGCTAGCGCTCCGGTTTCAATGGCTCCCGCCTATCCTGTACAAACTGTACCAAAATTCAATATCAGGCTACAGTAAAGCTCCACGGGGTCTTTCCGTCCTGTCGCGGGTAACCTGCATCTTCACAGGTACTATAATTTCACCGAGTCTCTGGTTGAGACAGTGCCCAAATCGTTACACCTTTCGTGCGGGTCGGAACTTACCCGACAAGGAATTTCGCTACCTTAGGACCGTTATAGTTACGGCCGCCGTTTACTGGGGCTTCAGTTCAGAGCTTCGCTTACGCTAACCCCTCTCCTTAACCTTCCAGCACCGGGCAGGTGTCAGCCCCTATACTTCGCCTTACGGCTTCGCAGAGACCTGTGTTTTTGCTAAACAGTCGCTTGGGCCTATTCACTGCGGCTTTCCGTTAAGAAAGCACCCCTTCTCCCGAAGTTACGGGGTCATTTTGCCGAGTTCCTTAACCAGAGTTCTCTCGCACACCTTAGGATTCTCTCCTCGCCTACCTGTGTCGGTTTGCGGTACAGGCACCTTTTATCTCGCTAGAAGCTTTTCTTGGCAGCGGGGAATCAAAGACTTCGCTCCATAAGGAGCTTCCCCATCACAGCTCAGCCTTCACGATAAGCGGATTTGCCTACTTATCAGCCTAACTGCTTGGACGTGCACAACCAATCGCACGCTTCTTCTATCCTTCTGCGTCCCTCCATTGCTCAAACGATAAAGAGGTGGTACAGGAATATCAACCTGTTGTCCATCGCCTACGCCTGTCGGCCTCGGCTTAGGTCCTGACTAACCCTGAGCGGACGAGCCTTCCTCAGGAAACCTTAGGCATTCGGTGGACGGGATTCTCACCCGTCTTTCGCTACTCATACCGGCATTCTCACTTCTAAGCGCTCCACCAGTCCTTCCGGTCTGACTTCACTGCACTTAGAACGCTCCCCTACCACTGATACCATTGGTATCAATTCGCAGCTTCGGTGGTGTATTTAGCCCCGGTACATTTTCGGCGCAGAGTCACTCGACTAGTGAGCTATTACGCACTCTTTAAATGGTGGCTGCTTCTGAGCCAACATCCTAGTTGTCTAAGCAACTCCACATCCTTTTCCACTTAATACACACTTTGGGACCTTAGCTGGCGATCTGGGCTGTTTCCCTCTTGACTACGGATCTTATCACTCGCAGTCTGACTCCTAAGGATAAGTCATTGGCATTCGGAGTTTGACTGAATTCGGTAATCCGATGAGGACCCCTAGTTCAATCAGTGCTCTACCTCCAAGACTCTTACACTTAAGGCTAGCCCTAAAGCTATTTCGGGGAGAACCAGCTATCTCCAGGTTCGATTGGAATTTCTCCGCTACCCACACCTCATCCCCGCACTTTTCAACGTGCGTGGGTTCGGGCCTCCATTCAGTGTTACCTGAACTTCACCCTGGACATGGGTAGATCACCTGGTTTCGGGTCTACGACCACGTACTAAACGCCCTATTCAGACTCGCTTTCGCTGCGGCTCCGCCTCTTCAGCTTAACCTCGCACGGGATCGTAACTCGCCGGTTCATTCTACAAAAGGCACGCCATCACCCATTAACGGGCTCTGACTATTTGTAGGCACACGGTTTCAGGATCTCTTTCACTC
>NZ_CP036132.1:0-87500 GCF_018742245.1 Bacillus mycoides | reverse complement strand
GAACCCCTAACCTCTTGATCCGTAGTCAAACGCTCTATCCAATTGAGCTACGGGCGCATATGGTGCCGAGGGCGGGGGTCGAACCCGCACGGTGGTCACCCACCGCAGGATTTTAAGTCCTGTGCGTCTGCCTGTTCCGCCACCCCGGCATGTCATACTGAAAATTGGAGCGGAAGACGGGATTCGAACCCGCGACCCCAACCTTGGCAAGGTTGTATTCTACCACTGAACTACTTCCGCAAGACATGTTTGAGTTATTTTATTAAAAGTGCGGGTGAAGGGAGTCGAACCCCCACGCCAAAGGCGCTAGATCCTAAGTCTAGTGCGTCTGCCAATTCCGCCACACCCGCATATTTCATTAAAATGGTGAGCCATGAAGGATTCGAACCTTCGACCCTCTGATTAAAAGTCAGATGCTCTACCAACTGAGCTAATGGCTCTTGCAATAAAAACTGGTGCCGACTAGAGGACTTGAACCCCCAACCTACTGATTACAAGTCAGTTGCTCTACCAATTGAGCTAAGTCGGCTAAATGGTGGAGGATGACGGGATCGAACCGCCGACCCCCTGCTTGTAAGGCAGGTGCTCTCCCAGCTGAGCTAATCCTCCGAATTGCCTGGCAACGTCCTACTCTCACAGGGACAAGGTCCCAACTACCATCGGCGCTAGAGAGCTTAACTTCCGTGTTCGGTATGGGAACGGGTGTGGCCTCTCTGCCATCATTACCAGACTGTATTCATTTAAGACAAGAATTATTATAACTCATTTACTTTTGAAAGTCAACAAGTTTTTTATATTCTTTCAAAACTAGATAACATTGCTTCATATTATATGGTTAAGTCCTCGATCTATTAGTATTCGTCAGCTCCACATGTCACCATGCTTCCACCTCGAACCTATCAACCTGATCATCTTTCAGGGATCTTACTAGCTTACGCTATGGGAAATCTCATCTTGAGGGGGGCTTCATGCTTAGATGCTTTCAGCACTTATCCCTTCCGCACATAGCTACCCAGCTATGCCCTTGGCAGAACAACTGGTACACCAGCGGTGCGTCCATCCCGGTCCTCTCGTACTAAGGACAGCTCCTCTCAAATTTCCTGCGCCCACGACGGATAGGGACCGAACTGTCTCACGACGTTCTGAACCCAGCTCGCGTACCGCTTTAATGGGCGAACAGCCCAACCCTTGGGACCGACTACAGCCCCAGGATGCGATGAGCCGACATCGAGGTGCCAAACCTCCCCGTCGATGTGGACTCTTGGGGGAGATAAGCCTGTTATCCCCGGGGTAGCTTTTATCCGTTGAGCGATGGCCCTTCCATGCGGAACCACCGGATCACTAAGCCCGACTTTCGTCCCTGCTCGACTTGTAGGTCTCGCAGTCAAGCTCCCTTATGCCTTTGCACTCTACGAATGATTTCCAACCATTCTGAGGGAACCTTTGGGCGCCTCCGTTACACTTTAGGAGGCGACCGCCCCAGTCAAACTGCCCACCTGACACTGTCTCCCGGGTCGATAAGACCCGTAGGTTAGAATTTCAATACAGTCAGGGCGGTATCCCACCAGCGCCTCCACCGAAGCTAGCGCTCCGGTTTCAATGGCTCCCGCCTATCCTGTACAAACTGTACCAAAATTCAATATCAGGCTACAGTAAAGCTCCACGGGGTCTTTCCGTCCTGTCGCGGGTAACCTGCATCTTCACAGGTACTATAATTTCACCGAGTCTCTGGTTGAGACAGTGCCCAAATCGTTACACCTTTCGTGCGGGTCGGAACTTACCCGACAAGGAATTTCGCTACCTTAGGACCGTTATAGTTACGGCCGCCGTTTACTGGGGCTTCAGTTCAGAGCTTCGCTTACGCTAACCCCTCTCCTTAACCTTCCAGCACCGGGCAGGTGTCAGCCCCTATACTTCGCCTTACGGCTTCGCAGAGACCTGTGTTTTTGCTAAACAGTCGCTTGGGCCTATTCACTGCGGCTTTCCGTTAAGAAAGCACCCCTTCTCCCGAAGTTACGGGGTCATTTTGCCGAGTTCCTTAACCAGAGTTCTCTCGCACACCTTAGGATTCTCTCCTCGCCTACCTGTGTCGGTTTGCGGTACAGGCACCTTTTATCTCGCTAGAAGCTTTTCTTGGCAGCGGGGAATCAAAGACTTCGCTCCATAAGGAGCTTCCCCATCACAGCTCAGCCTTCACGATAAGCGGATTTGCCTACTTATCAGCCTAACTGCTTGGACGTGCACAACCAATCGCACGCTTCTTCTATCCTTCTGCGTCCCTCCATTGCTCAAACGATAAAGAGGTGGTACAGGAATATCAACCTGTTGTCCATCGCCTACGCCTGTCGGCCTCGGCTTAGGTCCTGACTAACCCTGAGCGGACGAGCCTTCCTCAGGAAACCTTAGGCATTCGGTGGACGGGATTCTCACCCGTCTTTCGCTACTCATACCGGCATTCTCACTTCTAAGCGCTCCACCAGTCCTTCCGGTCTGACTTCACTGCACTTAGAACGCTCCCCTACCACTGATACCATTGGTATCAATTCGCAGCTTCGGTGGTGTATTTAGCCCCGGTACATTTTCGGCGCAGAGTCACTCGACTAGTGAGCTATTACGCACTCTTTAAATGGTGGCTGCTTCTGAGCCAACATCCTAGTTGTCTAAGCAACTCCACATCCTTTTCCACTTAATACACACTTTGGGACCTTAGCTGGCGATCTGGGCTGTTTCCCTCTTGACTACGGATCTTATCACTCGCAGTCTGACTCCTAAGGATAAGTCATTGGCATTCGGAGTTTGACTGAATTCGGTAATCCGATGAGGACCCCTAGTTCAATCAGTGCTCTACCTCCAAGACTCTTACACTTAAGGCTAGCCCTAAAGCTATTTCGGGGAGAACCAGCTATCTCCAGGTTCGATTGGAATTTCTCCGCTACCCACACCTCATCCCCGCACTTTTCAACGTGCGTGGGTTCGGGCCTCCATTCAGTGTTACCTGAACTTCACCCTGGACATGGGTAGATCACCTGGTTTCGGGTCTACGACCACGTACTAAACGCCCTATTCAGACTCGCTTTCGCTGCGGCTCCGCCTCTTCAGCTTAACCTCGCACGGGATCGTAACTCGCCGGTTCATTCTACAAAAGGCACGCCATCACCCATTAACGGGCTCTGACTATTTGTAGGCACACGGTTTCAGGATCTCTTTCACTCCCCTTCCGGGGTGCTTTTCACCTTTCCCTCACGGTACTGGTTCACTATCGATCACTAGGGAGTATTTAGCCTTGGGAGATGGTCCTCCCAGATTCCGACGGAATTTCACGTGTTCCGCCGTACTCAGGATACATTCAAGAGAGAACGAAGTTTCGACTACGGGGTTGTTACCCTCTGTGACGGACCTTTCCAGGTCGCTTCGTCTACCTCGTTCCTTTGTAACTCCGTATAGAATGTCCTACAACCCCAAGAGGCAAGCCTCTTGGTTTGGGCTAGATTCCGTTTCGCTCGCCGCTACTCAGGAAATCGCATTTGCTTTCTCTTCCTCCAGGTACTTAGATGTTTCAGTTCCCTGGGTCTGTCTTCCATACCCTATGTATTCAGGTAAGGATACCATACCATTACGTATAGTGGGTTTCCCCATTCGGAAATCTTCGGATCAAAGCTTACTTACAGCTCCCCGAAGCATATCGGCGTTAGTCCCGTCCTTCATCGACTCCTAGTGTCAAGGCATCCACCGTGCGCCCTTTCTAACTTAACCAAACTAAAATTAAAAAAATATGAGCTACACTGTTATCTAGTTTTCAAAGAACATACATTTAAACTTGAGAGATAGTTCTCTCAAAACTGAACGAAACAAAACAAGTCAACGTTTATTGATGAACTGCGTTCATCAATTCTCCATAGAAAGGAGGTGATCCAGCCGCACCTTCCGATACGGCTACCTTGTTACGACTTCACCCCAATCATCTGTCCCACCTTAGGCGGCTGGCTCCATAAAGGTTACCCCACCGACTTCGGGTGTTACAAACTCTCGTGGTGTGACGGGCGGTGTGTACAAGGCCCGGGAACGTATTCACCGCGGCATGCTGATCCGCGATTACTAGCGATTCCAGCTTCATGTAGGCGAGTTGCAGCCTACAATCCGAACTGAGAACGGTTTTATGAGATTAGCTCCACCTCGCGGTCTTGCAGCTCTTTGTACCGTCCATTGTAGCACGTGTGTAGCCCAGGTCATAAGGGGCATGATGATTTGACGTCATCCCCACCTTCCTCCGGTTTGTCACCGGCAGTCACCTTAGAGTGCCCAACTTAATGATGGCAACTAAGATCAAGGGTTGCGCTCGTTGCGGGACTTAACCCAACATCTCACGACACGAGCTGACGACAACCATGCACCACCTGTCACTCTGCTCCCGAAGGAGAAGCTCTATCTCTAGAGTTTTCAGAGGATGTCAAGACCTGGTAAGGTTCTTCGCGTTGCTTCGAATTAAACCACATGCTCCACCGCTTGTGCGGGCCCCCGTCAATTCCTTTGAGTTTCAGCCTTGCGGCCGTACTCCCCAGGCGGAGTGCTTAATGCGTTAACTTCAGCACTAAAGGGCGGAAACCCTCTAACACTTAGCACTCATCGTTTACGGCGTGGACTACCAGGGTATCTAATCCTGTTTGCTCCCCACGCTTTCGCGCCTCAGTGTCAGTTACAGACCAGAAAGTCGCCTTCGCCACTGGTGTTCCTCCATATCTCTACGCATTTCACCGCTACACATGGAATTCCACTTTCCTCTTCTGCACTCAAGTCTCCCAGTTTCCAATGACCCTCCACGGTTGAGCCGTGGGCTTTCACATCAGACTTAAGAAACCACCTGCGCGCGCTTTACGCCCAATAATTCCGGATAACGCTTGCCACCTACGTATTACCGCGGCTGCTGGCACGTAGTTAGCCGTGGCTTTCTGGTTAGGTACCGTCAAGGTGCCAGCTTATTCAACTAGCACTTGTTCTTCCCTAACAACAGAGTTTTACGACCCGAAAGCCTTCATCACTCACGCGGCGTTGCTCCGTCAGACTTTCGTCCATTGCGGAAGATTCCCTACTGCTGCCTCCCGTAGGAGTCTGGGCCGTGTCTCAGTCCCAGTGTGGCCGATCACCCTCTCAGGTCGGCTACGCATCGTTGCCTTGGTGAGCCGTTACCTCACCAACTAGCTAATGCGACGCGGGTCCATCCATAAGTGACAGCCGAAGCCGCCTTTCAATTTCGAACTATGCAGTTCAAAATATTATCCGGTATTAGCCCCGGTTTCCCGGAGTTATCCCAGTCTTATGGGCAGGTTACCCACGTGTTACTCACCCGTCCGCCGCTAACTTCATAAGAGCAAGCTCTTAATCCATTCGCTCGACTTGCATGTATTAGGCACGCCGCCAGCGTTCATCCTGAGCCAGGATCAAACTCTCCAATAAAGTTAGTTTGTCTAGCATCTAAAAATAAAAATTGACGTTCACGTTGTTTGTTTCGTTCAGTTTTCAAAGAACTCGTCTGCCGCTCAGAAGCGACTTTATTAATATAACATTTCGTTATATTTTCGTCAACAACTTTTTTCAATAAGTTGTTTTTCGTTTGTTTCTTATGTTGTCTTTCGTGACAACGAATATAAATATACCAGTTTGATTATTAAAATGCAATAGTTTTTCTAATAAAATTTTTAACTTAGTAAAAAAGCATAAAAACAGCACCTTTCTTCTATATAAGTATAGTTTTTTAATCTGGCATCCATTTAACGAGCAATAATCTCGCTTCCCTTTTAATAGAAGGTTTCTCCCCCCTCAAATAAATAAAGAAATAAAAAAGCTTTGGAGAAATCTCCAAAGCTTAGTCTTGTTTATGGCGCATAGCCGGGAATAATAGTACATCACGAATAGATGGTGCATTTGTTAATAACATAACAAGACGATCAATACCGATTCCTAATCCACCCGTAGGAGGCATACCGTACTCAAGAGCTTCGATATAGTCATCATCCATCATATGAGCTTCATCATTACCTTGCTCGCGCTCTTTTAATTGAGCTTCAAAACGTTCCTTTTGATCGATTGGATCATTTAACTCAGTGAACGCATTTGCATGTTCACGCGCAACGATAAATAACTCGAAACGATCTGTGAATCTTGGATCTTCGTCATTCTTTTTCGCAAGTGGCGAAATTTCTACCGGATGACCGTAAATAAATGTTGGTTGGATTAATTTATCTTCTACTTTTTGTTCGAAGAACTCATTAATAATATGACCAACTTCCATTGTATTCTTAATTTCTACATTATGTTCTTTTGCAAGTTCACGCGCTTCTTCTACACTCATTGGATTCCAGAAATCTGCTCCAGAGTGTTGCTTAATTGCATCTACCATATGAAGACGTGTCCATTCTGGTTCTAGATTAATTTCATAATCACCATATTGGATTGTTGTTGTACCCAATACTTTTTTCGCGATATGAGCAACCATATTTTCTGTTAGTTTCATAATATCATTATAATCAGCGTACGCTTCATATAATTCAATCATCGTAAACTCGGGGTTATGACGAGTTGATACACCCTCATTACGGAATACACGGCCGATCTCATAAACCTTTTCTAATCCGCCCACAATAAGACGTTTTAAATGAAGTTCAATTGCGATACGCATATATAATTCCATATCTAACGCATTATGGTGTGTAGTGAAAGGACGAGCAGATGCTCCACCTGCAATCGCGTGCATCATAGGCGTTTCTACTTCAAGATAACCGTTGTCATCTAAATATCTTCTCATTTCACGAATGATTTTACTACGAGTAACGAATGTTTCACGACTTTCCATACTTGTAATTAAGTCCAAGTAACGTTGACGATAGCGTTGTTCAACATCTTTTAATCCATGGTATTTATCCGGTAATGGACGAAGAGATTTCGTTAAAAGTGTAAATCCTGTTACCTTTACTGAAAGTTCTCCAACGTTTGTTTTGAACACTTTACCTTCAATACCTACTAAGTCACCTAAATCTGCTGTCGTAAATAACTCGTACTCTTCATCTCCAACAGTATCTTTACGAACATAAATTTGAACTTGCCCCTGTAAATCTTGAATGTGCGCAAATCCCGCTTTTCCTTTACCGCGTTTTGTCATAATACGACCAGCGATAGAAACAGTGATTGCTTTCTCTTCTAATTCTTCTTTAGAGAATTCTCCATATAGACTTACTAAGTCAGTTGTTGAATTTGTGCGTTCAAATCGTTTACCGAACGGATCGATCCCTTGTTCACGTAAGTTATGTAACTTTTCACGACGAACAAGCAATTGGTCGTTTAATTCTTCGTGGTTCATGTTATCCATGATATTGATATCACTCCAGCTCTATTAAATTTTACAATATATACAGTATAGCATTTTCTACTCAACTAGAAAAACTGCCAGCAACTAACTGGCAGCTCTTCTTTCTTTCACGTAATTATAGGAAGTGTATAGAAGAATGTCAATCTCCTATGCCCTCTTATTAACCAACGTAAATTGTTTGTTGTTTCGCTTCTACTTCTTCTACAAATGCACCTAATAAATTCGCAAGGTCTTCACGTGTATTACAAATATTGATACCGTTACGCACACTTGCATTACCACGAACACCTTTTAAATACCAAGCTGCATGCTTTCTCATCTCTCTTACAGCGACATTTTCGTTCTTTAAATCGATAAGACGATCTAGATGCAGCATACATACATCAATTTTCTCACGCACTGTTGGTTCCGGCATTAATTCGCCCGTCTCTAAATACTTTACCGTACGATAAATCATCCATGGGTCTCCAAGAGCAGCGCGGCCAATCATAACTCCATCTACACCAACTTCATCAAGCATACGCTTTGCATCTTGCGGTGTTTCCACATCACCATTTCCGATAACCGGGATATTCACAGATTGCTTTACTTGTTTAATAATATCCCAATCCGCTTTCCCTTCATACATTTGCACTCGTGTACGTCCATGAACTGCTACTGCTTGCCCACCAGCACGCTCAACAGCTCTAGCGTTTTCAACTGCGAAAATATGTTCTTCATCCCAACCAATACGCATTTTAACTGTAACTGGTTTTTCAACAGCATCTACAACTGCCGCTACCATCTCATATATTTTATTTGGATCTAAAAGCCACTTTGCTCCCGCATCACACTTAGTGATTTTCGGTACTGGGCAACCCATATTAATATCAATAATGTCTGCTGTCGTATATTTATCTACGTATTTCGCAGCATCTACAAGAGTTTCTTTCTCTCCACCAAAAATTTGTAAACTTAATGGCTTTTCTCTCTCATCGATATATAACATATCTAATGTTCTTTTGTTATTAAGTAATATTGCCTTATCACTTACCATTTCAGCACAAACTAAACCTGCACCAAATTCTTTTACTGTCAAACGGAATGCAGAGTTACACACTCCCGCCATCGGTGCTAGTACAACTGGATTTTTCATCTCAATATTTGCAATCTTTAACACCCGTCTTACTCCTTCCTTTACAGTCACTTCGGCATCAATTCGTCTATTGAAACGTTTAATGTTTTAGCGACTTCTACTACAAAATCTTGGGAAGGTGATCTATTGCCCCTCTCAACTTCACCTAAAACCGATACAGATACCCCTAATTCTTTCGCAAAACCTTCTTGCGTATAGCCTTTTAGCTTTCGAAAAGCACGAATGCGTCTTCCCCATTTTTCTGCTTCCATACCGTTACTCCCTCTCGCCTTTTCATTTCTTCTACTTGTGAACGTGAAATGTTTTGTTTCATATCTTGATTAATCTCTAACAACGGAACGATAACAAAAGCTCTTTCGAACATCCGCGGATGCGGAACAATAAGATTCTCTGCTTCAATATTTTCTTGATTATATAGTAAAATGTCAAGGTCGATGGTCCTCGGGCCCCATCTAATTTCCCTTTTTCTTCCTAGGTCATTTTCTACCTTTTGTGTTACTTTCAATAATTCTTGCGGTGATAAATTGGTAGAAATTTTTATAACTAAGTTTAAAAAGCAATTTTGGTCAGTATAGCCAACCGGATCAGTTTCATATACAGACGAAACATCATCGACTTGGATATGCTGGTTTTTATTTAAAAACTGAATTGCTTCAGTTAAATAAATATAACGCTCCCCAATATTCGAACCTAATGCAATGTACGCTATATTATTCATGGACGTTCTCTCATAATTTCTACCGCTACAGCACGATAATGCCCCGGTATCGGCGGATCTGGTTTAATTACCTTAATTGTACATTGTGAAATACTCTCATATTGTTTCAATATATCTGTAGCGATATTTTCAGCGATACTTTCTACAAGCTTATACGTTCTATCTTCAACAACTTTTCTACATAGTTCGAAAAGCTCCCCGTAATTGACAGAATGCTCTAAGTCGTCACTTTCTCCTGCGCGTTTTAAATCCAACTCCACCGTTAAATCCACTTTAAATCTCTGACCCAATTTATTTTCTTCCGGGAATACACCATGATAACCGTAAAACTCCATATCATGGATATAAATTTTATCCAATTACTTTGCCCCCTTACCAATCATTGCATCCATCATCTTAGCCATACGCGCCATTTCTTTCACATCATGAACACGGATAAACTCACAGCCCTTTTCAATACCAAGACAAACGGTAGCGCCCGTTCCTTCAAGACGCTCCTCCACTGGTAAATCTAATACATGGCCAATAAAGGACTTTCTTGAAGTACCTAATAGAACTGGGTAACCCAGTACATTTAACTGCTCTAAATTACGCATCGCTTCTAAATTTTGCTCAGGTGTTTTCGCAAAGCCAATACCTGGGTCTAAAATAATATTCTCATCTCGCACGCCCGCATCTTTAGCAATTTTAATACTCTCATACAAATCAGCAATCATATCAGCCATTAAGTTGCGGTAGTTCATATTATCTCGGTTATGCATTAAGATAATAGGCACATCATAATAAGCTGCAACTTCAGCAATCTTCGGTTCCGCCTTCGCTCCCCAAATATCATTAATAATATGAGCACCCGCTTCAATCGCTTGTTTCGCAACTTCAGCTTTATACGTATCAATAGAAATAGGTAGCTTTGCTTCTTTTGACACTGCCTGAATCATTGGAACAACTCGCTTTATTTCTTCTTCTACTGAAACTTTAGCGAAACCTGGTCGAGTAGATTCACCGCCAATATCAATAATATGAGCACCTTCATTTTTCATTTCTTTCGCATGTCGCACTGCAGCATCTACTTCGTTGTAACTCCCACCATCAGAAAATGAATCTGGCGTTACATTTAAAATCCCCATAATTAATGTCTTTTCATTTAAGTTCAATGTATATTCGCCGCAGCGCAAATCATAATCCCACTTCAAACTACACATCTCCTCTTCGCAATTCATTTCTGCTCCACAATTTCTCTCTCTGCACTCCATAAAGACCCATAAGTCTTTTTGTAACCACTCCCACTTTACCCGGGAAATCTTTCTCCTCTATACGATAAAGGGGGACAATCTCTTGAATAGAGTTCGTTACGAACACTTCATCCGCTGAAAGCAATTCATCTTTTGTAAAGAAACCTTCCTTTACTTCTATATCTAGCTCTTCAGCAGCCTTTATAATAAACGCACGAGTGATTCCGTTTAAAATCCCTGTTTCTAATGAAGGAGTATATAAAATATCTCCTTTAACAAAAAAGAGATTCGAAACAATACCCTCTGCAACATAACCTGTTTCGGTAAGAAAAATACCTTCCTTATTCACAACATTTCCAATTTCGCGTTTCCCTAAAATATTATTTAAATAATGATGGGACTTCAAGCGAAATGCACCCTCTGGTGTATTTCTCACTTGCTTTAAAATAACTCCTTCTTTTTCCACTACATTCCCTGGAGCTGCTAAAGGTTTTATAAAAACAATAACAGACGGTTCTTCATATACTTCCGTTTGTAATCCTATTTCATCTATACCCGCCGATACATTTAAGCGCACATATGCATGCTTTAACCCATTCTTAACGAGTAGATTCTTTAAAATAAGCATCACTTCATCTTTTGTCATTGTCCATTTGATTTGCAATATATCGAGCGCACCCATTAAGCGTTCATAATGATCATCCATTAAAAAGGGATGACCATTATAAATACGAAACGTCTCAAAAACCCCAAGCCCATATAGGTAACCGTGGTCATACGGAGAAATTTTCGCTTCACTCGCTTCTACATACGCGCCATTTACGTAAATTAACACGATGTCACACTTGGGCTATATTTGCGAATGAAATTCTGTAGTAACTCTTTCCCGTGAGAAGTCATAATAGATTCCGGATGGAATTGTACCCCTTCAATCGGCAACGTTTTATGACGAAGCGCCATAATTTCACCTTCTTCAGTCCAAGATGTTATCTCTAAACAATTCGGTAACGTCTCTTTTTTTACAATAAGAGAGTGATAACGTGTCGCAGTAAATGGATTTGGAATGTCAGAAAAAATCGTCTGCCCATCATGATGCATTAAAGATGTTTTTCCATGCATCAAACGCTCTGCCCTGACAACATCCCCCCCAAATACTTGCGCAATGGATTGATGTCCAAGACAGACCCCAAAAATCGGAAGCTTACCTGCAAAATATTTAATAGCATCCATACTGATTCCCGCCTCATTAGGGCTACATGGACCTGGCGAAATCATTAAAAAATCCGGTTTCATATTCTCAATATCCGAAATAGTCACTTCATCATTACGCTTAACAACAAGCTCTTGTCCAAGTTCCCCAAGAAACTGCACTAAATTAAATGTAAAAGAATCATAATTATCAATCATTAATATCATTTCTCTCACCTAACCGTTTCTTCGCTACTTTCTTTTGCACGCCATAAAGCGATTGCTTTTTTTAACGACTCTTTATATTCATTTTTTGGATTTGAATCAATTACAATACCCGCTCCAGCTTGCACATGCGCTTGTCCATCTTTAGCAAGCAGTGTTCGGATTACAATATTCAATTCCGTATCTCCAGAATAACCAATCCAACCAATTGAACCCGTATAAATCCCTCGGCGAACAGGTTCTAATTCTTCAATAATTTCCATCGTACGTATTTTCGGGGCACCGGTAATTGTCCCACCAGGAAATACAGCCTTCACCAAATCGAAAGCATCTTTATCTGCTTCCACCTCACCACGCACATTAGAAACAATATGCATAACGTGTGAGTATTTTTCAATTACCATAAATTCATCTACTTCAACAGTGCCGTATTTACAAACACGACCCAAGTCATTTCGTTCTAAATCCACAAGCATTACATGCTCTGCTCTTTCCTTTTCGTTTTCAATTAATTCTTTCGCTAATTCCTCATCCTCTTGCTCACTTGCTCCTCGAGAGCGCGTACCGGCAATTGGTCTTGTACTCACTTCTTTTCCTTGCTTTTTAATTAGTAATTCAGGCGAAGCACTAACAATTTGAAAATCTCCAAACTCCAAGTAACCCATATATGGAGATGGATTAATTTCACGAAGACTTGTATATATTTCTAGTGGATGTGTTTGTAATGTTCTTTCTTGTCTTGTCGACAAGTTTACTTGAAACACATCACCCGCTCCAATATATTCTTGAATACGTTCAACGGCCTTCATAAAGCCCTCTTCCGTAAAAGCGACTGCTTCATTTTTCTTTTCAGGACATTCAAACGGCATAGTCACTTTGGGTGCTTCTTTCATCCAAAGACCCTTCCATTCATTTAATCGCTCTTCTGCCTCTTCACACTCATCTACATAATGAGTAATAATCCATAATACTCTCTCCTGTTGATCATACACAAACACGTCATCAAATAACAAAAAGAATATGTCAGGTATATTAATATCATCCTTCGCAAGAGAAGAAAGTTTTTCAATATAACGGATACAATCATAACTAAAGTATCCAATTGCCCCACCTTGAAAAGGTGGGTACTCCGGATTATAATCCGTTTTCCATTTCTCCATATACGCTTGCATTAAATCTAGTGGATTCCCTCGCTTTATTGTTTCCTTACCACTTTCACTTATATGTAACGTCTCATTCTTACCCTGAATTACCGCTACTGGATCCAGCCCAACAATGTTATAACGACCACCACGTCCACTTTCTAACAAAATATGTTGCGGCTTATCCTGAGAAAGAAATTTATATTGCTTAAAGAAATCTAACTGATATGGAATAGAAAGCGCTAAAGATTTTCTTCGTTGCATATCAACACCCCGTCTTCTGTTATCCCACCCTCTTAAGCCAATCAACTCAAACTACATAAAATTATTTATATAGAGAATGATTATACTTGAGGGCTAGTGAAAATAAATTAATTATACTACTTCTTATTTTACATGAAGTTTTCTAGTCATTCACTCTTTTCCTTTTTCCAATCAAAAAAGAAAAAGCATCCTTTTTTAAGGATGCTTTTCAAATCACATTCAATTATGACTCAAATTGATAAAGTGGTGTACTTAAATAACGTTCACCATTACTTGGGATAATAACAAGTACCTTTTTCCCTTTACCTAATTTCTTCGCAACTTCTGTCGCTGCATAAACGACTGCTCCCGAAGAGATACCAACTAAAATACCTTCTTCTCTAGCGACTCTTCTCGCATATTCGAACGCTTGCTCCGTTTTCACTTGAATAATTTCATCATATACCTCTACATCCAATGTCTCCGGAACAAATCCCGCTCCAATTCCTTGGATCTTATGTGGTCCTGGCTTTCCACCAGATAATACTGGTGAATCCGCAGGTTCTACCGCGTAAATTTTGATATCTTTATAAGCTTCTTTCAGCACTTCACCGGCACCTGTAATTGTTCCACCTGTACCAATACCTGCGATAAACGCATCTAATTGATCCCCCATCTGTTCAACAATTTCTGGACCTGTTGTTATACGATGGATTTCTGGATTCGCTTGGTTTTGGAACTGTTGTGGTATAAAGTACCCATGTTCTTCTGCTAATTCAGTTGCCTTTCGAATTGCTCCGCCCATTCCTTCAGGTCCTGGAGTCAATACTAATTCAGCACCGTAAGCGCGTAATAAATTACGACGCTCAATACTCATTGTTTCTGGCATTACTAAAATTGCCTTATATCCTTTAGCAGCTGCTACCATCGCTAAGCCAATACCTGTGTTACCACTTGTCGGCTCAATGATTGTATCGCCCTCTTTTAATAATCCTTTATTTTCAGCATCTTCAATCATAGCTAACGCGATACGATCTTTAACACTGCTCCCCGGATTCATAAATTCTAATTTTAAGTATACATCTGCGCTGTCTGATTCTACGATGCGGTTCAACTTAACGATCGGCGTTTTCCCGATTAATTCTGAAACTGATTGTGCCACTCGCATTCCTGTCACTCCTAACACCGAGTATTTTTATTGGTTTTATCTATATTTAGATTTTGTCAGAAAATTCCCTGTTTGTCAATCTGTTTGGGCGGCTGGTTCTCCACTTAAACTTCTTTATTACAGGTTCTCAATTAGACTTGTAATATCTTCTTTAGCGAATTTATGTCGTTCATTACAGAAGTGACAGTGAACTTCCGTCTCTTCTTCTTCTGCACGAATTTGTTCTAACTCCGCTTTACCTAAACTAATTAGCACACTTTCAATACGCTCACGTGAACATGTACAATTAAATTGAACATCCATTGTTTCTAGCACTTTCACTTTATCTTTTCCAAGCACTTCATACAGTAATTCTTCTGGAGAAAGACCTTGTTCGATTAATTGTGATACCGGCGGGATTTGTTGCAGACGCTCTTCAATAAATGAAATTGTTTCTTCCTGCGCACCTGGCATAATTTGAAGAATAAATCCACCCGCCGCTAATACGCTATCATCTCCATTTACAAGAACACCAACACCTACAGAAGAAGGTGTCTGCTCAGAAACCGCGAAATAATATGTGAAATCTTCCCCTAGTTCTCCTGAAACAATTGGAGATTGACCGATAAATGGTTCACGCATACCGATATCTTTAATTACCGTTACAAATCCTTCTGTACCTACCGCTTGATATACACGTAATTTCCCTTGTTCCGTTCCTTCAAAATCAACATGCGGATTCGTTACATAACCACGTACATCCCCATTTGCATGAGCATCGACTAAGATAGGACCAATCGGTCCGTTACCCTCTACTTTAATCGTTAACTTCTGCTCGCCTTTTAACATAGCACCCATCATTGTACCCGCAGTTAAAGAACGACCAAGTGCTGCTGAAGCTGTTCTCCATGTATCATGACGTTTTTGCGCCTCACTTACTGTATTTGTTGTACGTACACTATAAGCACGAACCTCTCCATTAAACGCTAACGCTTTTACTAAATAATCTTTCATACTTATTTATTCACCCTTCTCATGTTGTAAATTTGCATTACGTTCATATAACATATACAAACCTTTTAACGTTAAAAACGGATCTACAATATCAATTACATTTGATTCTTCTGAAATTAATTTTGCTAATCCACCTGTTGCAATAACTTTCGGTTCTTGCTTAGCTTCTTCCTTCATGCGCTTAACAATACCTTCCACTTGTCCAACGTATCCATAAAGAATACCTGATTGCATTGCACTTACTGTATTCTTCCCGATAACACTACCTGGTTTTGTAATTTCAATACGAGGAAGCTTTGCTGCCCTGCTATATAAAGCCTCTGCCGAAATCATAATTCCTGGCGTAATGACGCCACCCATATAATGCTTCTCTTCGTTAATATAACAATATGTAGTAGCCGTACCAAAATCAACAATAATAAGCGGACTTCCATACAAATGGATTCCTGCTACTGCATTTACAATTCGGTCCGCGCCTACTTCACGTGGATTTTCATATTTAATATTCAAGCCAGTTTTTATCCCAGGCCCCACTACAAGCGGTTTAATTTTAAAATACTTTTCACACATACGCTCTAAAGCGAACATAATTGGCGGTACGACTGAAGACACAATAATACCTTTCACATCTTCAAAAGAAAGACCTTCATGCTCAAGTAACTGCTTTACAAGCATCCCATACTCATCTTCTGTTTTATGACGATCTGTTTCCATGCGCCAATGCTGACGAAGTTTCCCCTCTTCAAACACACCTAGTACCGCATTTGTGTTCCCTACATCCAATACAAAAATCATATTCTCACCACTTATCTTATTTAATCTACATTTGCGCAGTATGTATAAAACTTATAAAAACATCATATCACACATACTTATATAATCAGTTTTTCTATACTCATCATTGTACAAAAAGATTACTCTCTATTTCAATTTTTAATAATAGTTTCATTTAATTTTTTTGCCACTTAAATTCATTCCACAAAAAAAGGAGTGACTATTGTCACTCCTTCGTTTCTTACTTATCTTCTGTATCTTCATCGTCTTTCTTCATATTGATGTTTACTTTCACATCATCTGAAGATGTTGGACGCTCAGGTAATCTGCCATAATCATATAAATGATTAATTTGCTCTGCATCTAATGTTTCTACTTCAAGTAACGTTTTCGCGATAATATCAAGCTTATCTCGTTTTTCAGTAAGAATTTGTTTCGCACGAGCATAACAGTCTTTAATAATTATTTGCATTTCCACATCAATTTCATGCGCGATTGCATCACTGTAGTTTTGTTCTGAATGGAAGTCTCTTCCTAAGAATACCTGACCACCTTGTGAGCTACCAAATTGCATCGGTCCAAGCTTATCACTCATCCCGAATTCTGTAACCATACGTCTTGCAATACCAGTCGCACGTTGGAAGTCGTTGTGAGCACCTGTACTTGCTTCACCAAATACAATCTCCTCAGCTACTCGACCACCAAGTAAACCAGTGATTTTATCAAGTAACTCTGGTTTTGTCATGAAGTAACGATCTTCCTTCGGAAGCATTACCGCATATCCACCAGCTTGACCACGAGGGACAATTGTTACTTTATGAACGATATCTGCTTCATCAAGGACAACACCAATTACAGTATGACCAGCCTCATGGAATGCAACAATATTACGTTCTTTTTCAGAGATAACACGACTTTTCTTAGCTGGACCTGCAATAACACGATCCGTCGCTTCATCGATGTCACTCATATCAATTTTCTTCTTATCTTGACGCGCAGCTACTAAAGCAGCTTCGTTTAATAAGTTTTCAAGATCGGCACCAGAGAATCCTGGTGTACGAGTTGCAATTGCTCTTAAGTTGACATTCTCATCAAGCGGTTTATTACGAGCGTGTACTTTAAGTACAGCTTCACGACCATTTACATCTGGACGATCTACTGTAATTTGACGGTCAAAACGACCTGGACGTAATAACGCTGGATCAAGAATATCAGGACGGTTTGTCGCAGCGATGATAATAATACCTTCGTTTGCACCGAATCCATCCATTTCAACAAGCAATTGGTTCAACGTTTGTTCACGCTCATCATGACCACCGCCAAGACCCGCGCCACGTTGACGTCCTACTGCATCAATTTCATCAATGAAAATGATACAAGGAGCATTTTTCTTTGCATTTTCAAATAAATCACGTACACGGGATGCACCGACACCGACGAACATCTCTACGAAGTCAGAACCACTAATAGAGAAGAACGGAACGCCTGCTTCACCTGCAACAGCACGTGCTAGTAAAGTTTTACCTGTACCTGGAGGTCCCACTAATAGAACACCCTTCGGAATACGGGCACCAACTTCAGCGAACTTACGAGGGTCTTTCAAGAATTCAACTACCTCAACAAGTTCTTGTTTCTCTTCATCTGCTCCAGCAACATCTCTGAAACGAATTTTTTTCTTTTCATCATTGTATAGCTTCGCCTTACTTTTCCCGAAGTTCATAACACGGCTACCGCCGCCCTGAGCTTGATTTAATAAGAAGAAGAATAAAATGAAGATAATGACAAACGGAATGATAGAAGTGAAGAACGTTACCCAAGCACTTGTTTCTTCTGCTGGTTGATACTTAACTTCAGCCCCTTGCGCTTTATCATTAATTTTCTTTTGTAATTCCTCAGTATTTGGTGCATAAGTAACAAATTGTTCTCCTTGGCTAGAAGTTTTGAATTGTCCCTTTACCTCAAACACACCATTTTTCGGTTGAAGCTGCACATTACGCACTTCACCTTTTTCAAGTTGAGTAATGAATTTATCGTAGCTAACTGATGTCGTTTTTTGCGTCGAACCATTAAAATAGCTCACGATTCCAATTACTACTAAGAATATCAGTAAATAAAAGATGGTATTACGGAAGATACGATTCATTCCTAACCTCCTCTCACGGCATAAACACTATAGTAAATCGTAACACAGAAAAAATTTCCTATACAATTGTAACGCCTATATTTAATTAATTTGAGTAAACACTTGGTTTTAATACTCCTACATAAGGAAGATTACGGTACTGCTCTTTATAATCTAATCCATATCCTACAACAAATTCATGAGGAACAGTAAATCCAACATAATCTGCTTTCAGATCAACCTTACGGCCTGTTGGCTTATCTAATAACGTAACAATTTTTACAGATTTCGCTTTACGATATTTAAACAGGTCCACTAAATAGCTTAGTGTAAGACCGCTATCAATAATATCTTCAACGATTAAAATATCGCGACCTTCTACCGAAGTATCAAGATCTTTTAAGATTTTTACTTCGCCTGTCGAAACTGTAGAGTGACCGTAGCTAGATACAGCCATAAAATCCATTTCAAGATATGTATCTGTTCTCTTTAATAAATCTGCCATAAATGGCATTGCGCCCTTTAGTACACCAATCGCAAGAGGTATTGTATTTTTGTAATCCTCTGCAATAACTGCACCTAGTTCGTGCACCTTTTCTTGTATTTGTTCTTCAGAAATTAATACTTTTTCGATATCTTGATTCATCATTTCATTATCCTCCCGGAAGACTCCTTGCTTTTGTAGTGAATAATCATGTATTTACCCTTCTTTGCTAGCTCTTTCGAAGTAGCAAATGCAGATCGTTTCAACAAGGGTACCCAAATAATATTTCCACTTGCGTCACAAACGATCGGCCATTCTTCTCTTTTTTCTTTTGGTACTTTCGCTTCGATAAAAACAGCTTTTATCTTTTTTGTACCATCCATACCTTGCATTGACATGCGATCTCCATTTTCCCTAGACCGAATACGAAGTGGATACGATATATCATTATACTTAGCAACAAATACTGTTTCATTCATGTTACTCGGTATATCTTCGCTCACCTCTGTTACAAGTTTATCCCCATTCGGCAATATAATTGTCCCAGGTACTGATAAATCTTGTAAAAAAGGAGAAACAATTTCTTGTTTAAATCCAAAACCACATTCTTCGTATGTGCGAACAATTTTCAAACCACCTGGAAAATCTAGTGAACCTGAAGGTTGTGCCCGCTTAAAAAATTCAATCACCTTGTCAATATGTATAGAAGAAAGCGAAGATGGAATCTTATATTCATAAAGATAGTTTAATATTAGTTGAATCCCTCTTCTTTGTAAAGGCATAGACATGGATTCAAAGGCAGGAATTGATAAGCTAATTTGTTTATCGCTTTTTTTTGTAATTACTTTATTCATTTTCTCAAAAGCTAATTCCTGCAAATAAGCCTCATCCTCTTGCATCTGCACGCTAAATTTTTGAAATTTCTCATGCATTTGTGGATTTTCTTCTTTCAAATAAGGAAGGACATATTTACGTAATCGATTCCTTGTATATACTTCTTTTTTATTACTCGGATCTATACGCGGAATAACTTTTAATTTATTACAGTAATCAACAATTTCTTCCTTAGTTACCCCAAGTAACGGCCTAATTAAATATCCATTATGAAAAGATCGCTTCACTGCAATTCCTGCGTATCCTTTCGGAGTACTCCCTCGTACAAGGCGCATTAAAATCGTCTCTACTTGATCATCTCCATGGTGACCAAGAGCTACATATCTCGCATCATATTTCTTCATTATTCTTTCCAAAAATGCATATCTGCATTCTCTAGCTGCAACTTGTGCATTCATTCCATATTGCTGTTGATATTGCGACACATTAATCCTTAGCGTTTCACAAATAACTCCTAGCTCTTTGCAAAGACCCTGTACAAACTGTAAATCCTCATAAGATTCATTACCTCTAAACATATGGTCCACATGTGCTACTACAATTTCGAGCTGTTTTTCTGCCCTTTTTTCTAACAAATAATATAAAAGAGCCAAAGAGTCAGGACCACCAGAAACCCCTACAACAATTGTTGAATGTTTCTTTAATACATCATGCTGCTTTACAAAGTCATCTACTTTTTCAACAAATGCATCTTTCAACTTCGCAATCACCTTTCATTAAACAAGAACAACAACATTAGTTACCTTGTATATAATGGTACAACTTTTACAAACATTGTGCAAAAAAAAGATGTACAAAATCCACATTTTTATCTTACATCCCTCCTGTATATTTAACAAAGTAATCGCATTACCTTTTTAATCAAAAAAACCTAGGCATCTACCTAGGTTTTTTGATTATTTTATTGCGCCTGCATTCCTACTATTGGAATCGTAGCCCACTTCGGCATATTTTTCTTTACTTTCGCCACCACAATAGTCATATCATCATTTATATAACCATCACCAGAGCGAATTACTTCTTCCATAATAATATCAGCAATTTCCTGTGGATCCTCTGTTTGTAGTTCTTTAATTTTACGTTTTATCCATAATTCGTGATTCTCCACATGTTGCGCTCCCTCAAAAATGCCGTCACTCATCATGATAAGAAGGTCACCCGTTTTTAATTGCTCACCAACCACATCAACTTCAACATCTTCAATGATTCCCATCGGCAAATTACTTGCCTCAATTTTCAAAATATTATTTCCGCGTTTAACAAAACTCGGTGTCGATCCAATCTTTAAAAACTTCGCACTCGCATCCCGTAAATCTACCATAGCCAAGTCAAGCGTTGTATACATCTCCTCTGTCGTCCTTAAAGAAAGAATCGAATTGATGGACTTAATCGCTATTTCTTCATCAATACCTGATTGAAGTATCTTTTGTAATAATTTTACCGTTTCCCTACTCTCCATATGAGCCCTTTGTCCATTTCCCATACCATCACTAATCGCAAGTGCATATTTACCAACACTCAAATCCATCATCGCGTAGGAATCACCTGAAACAAACCCACCACCTTTTGCAGCTGTGGCCAATCCTGTATCAAGAGAATACGTCTTCGCTGAACCAAATGATATTAAACTGTGCCCATTTGGATATGAGGATTTCTCTTCATGCTTAACGACGATATTCTCTTTCAAAATATCTGAAAGCATTGGAGCAACCAACTTCTCACATTCCCCATGTTCATTAGATGCAGCCGGAATCAACATTTCAATATCAATACTTCCTCTATCTAAACAATAAATATCAACATGCTCCACTTCGACACCAAAATCACGAAACGCTTGTAAAATTTGCTCCTCCTGTGCTTGATGGTTCTCTCTTTCTCGTTGTATCTCCTTAGCGAAATCCTCCATCACTTTTGATACACCTAGTAATTGCTCCGCTACAATTCTACGATTTTCCTTCATTTGTTTTCTTAATTTCTGCCCCTCATAGAAGTGATCTAATTCACCCGCTACTAAATCCGTTACTTTCTTCCCTCTCACACAATGCTTGTCCCATTCACGAACTAACTTCCGATTATGCTGCAGTGTTCCTTCTTCTGTTTCACTCATTATTTGTTTCATATAATCGTATGTTTTATCAAAATTAACTACCCAACATTGATCCTTCTTAAAGCATGTTTGACATGTTTTTGCAGTAATTGTACTTAAAAATAAATCAGCTTCTGTTTCTTTATCTTCCTCCTCCACATACCCATATACAGAAAAGCTATTGGACAAAGCAGCAAATACATTAGCAAATTGATTGATTTTGTTTGCTGTAACATCGCGCACTCTTCTTAAATATTGTTGTTGATCTTGTGAATGCTCCTGTGTACCTGGCATAAATTTAGCAATACGATCCATAACAAGCTTCGGTGTTAATAAGAAGAAAACAATTGCTACACCAGATTCAATTAAAGTTGTTACAATACTTGTTTGCTTGTCTACATATAATGTAATTAAGCTTGTACCAATTAATAAACCTAAACTAACTCCTATACGCTTCCCTTCTTTTAACAATCCCCCAAGCAATCCTGAAAAGGCAAGAAGACTAAGTTGAGACAAGCTAGCCACATTCGCTAAACTTAATATTAACCCAGTGACAACCCCTACTGTTGACCCTGTAGCTGCCCCTGCAATAAAGGCAAATACTAATACTAAATATCTAGTGAAAATATGTTGAATAGAAGCATCATAAACAAACCAATCCGTTGTGCCCGTTAAAACAGATGCTAGTAATATAATTAAACAAACAATTTCTTCTGTTTCTAACGCTTGTTGCTTCCCTTTCCTTTCAACTAAAAGCGGAACACTTTGTAAAAATATCATCGTTAATACGAAGCTAAGCCCCGCTTCGATCGTACTGACGAGCAGATCATACATGGTGACGGTTTGCTGTGCAAAATATACAACAACTAAATGTGCGGTTAATGCGGAGATAAATACTTGGAATGGTACAAGTCCAACAGTTTTACGTGTAAACCGACTAAAGAAGATATTATAAATAAAGAAGGTAAAGATAGATGCAAAAGTAAAAAATAAATTGTCTATTGAAACTGAAAGTGCTCCCCCCATTAGGGCTAAGAACGCGAGCGGCATTTTATCTCGCTTCATAACATAAACAGCAGCAAAAAACGGCAATGCAAACGGTAAAATGTTTGTTAATATATATGCTCGTCCCAAAAGAAAACCAATAACAGCAATAATGAATCCCCATCTAAAGAAAACTTGTTCAAACTTCATTCGCAACTTACTCGTCCACTTTATTGTTCCAAGCTGACTTTCATTCATCGCCAATGCACTTGTGTTCATAGTATTCCTTCCTGCTTTAGGCATATTTTTAACACCACCTGCATAGTTTAATTACTGTTATTATAAAAGATGATTTTTGGAATTTTTGTCAAAACAACAGTTTTGACTTTTATAATCGTTCGACTTTTTATTCGAAATAAATCTACATATATACATAGTATTTAATTTATTCAAAGAGAGTTGAAAGAATGTTCAGAAAATATAGGGTGATTTTGTAGAAGTATTGTACGTCTTAATTTATATTTAACAAAAAAAGATCATGCAAATTTGCATGATCTTTTTAGATGACCCGTACGGGATTCGAACCCGTGTTACCGCCGTGAAAGGGCGGTGTCTTAACCACTTGACCAACGGGCCGTTAAATTAAATATAGCGGCGGAGGGGATCGAACCCCCGACCTCACGGGTATGAACCGTACGCTCTAGCCAGCTGAGCTACACCGCCATGTCGTCGTATTTAACGGACAATTAGTATCTTACATCAGATACGTTTTAAAGTCAACACATCTCAAAAACTTTTTTAAAAATATATTCTCTCACATAAAAAAGTACCCGAGTAATTACTCTGGGTACCTCTCTATATGTTAAGAATTAAACGGACTTATTATCCGCGACGTGCGCCACGGCCACCACGTTTAGATTCTGTGTTACGCTTTAAAGAAGTTAAACGATCTTCACTATCTTTTAAAAAGCGTGCCATCTTTTGCTCAAATGTTTCTTTTGGAGCGCGTTCGTTACCGCCACCGCGGTTATCTCTGTTGGAAGAACGATTATTACGTTGTGGACGTCCAGAACGTTGTTGATCACCACCACGTTGGTATTCACCACGCGGACGATCTCCTTCTGTTTTTTCACGTTCTTTCGCTTTCTTAATAGATAGGCCAATTTTGCCATCTTTTTCAACATTGATAACTTTTACTTCTACTTGGTCGCCTACTTTTAAGTGATCGTTAATATCTTTCACATAATTATCAGCAACTTCACTAATATGAACAAGACCTGTTAAGCCTTCTGGCAGCTCCACAAAAGCCCCAAAATTTGTAATACCTGTTACTTTACCCTGTAACTTGCTGCCTACCTCGATTGACATAAAAAAAATGCTCCTCCTTAGTGGTTAAAAAGTCAAATTTTACTTTATTATATATAATCCTAAAATGTAGTGTCAATAAGACATACTCTACTTAGAAACAGGAAAAATTATCTCCCCTTTTCCGGAGAAGAAATAATCCCTTCTAGCAATCTTTAAAACGTACTCTTCATCATTCAACTTTTGAACTTCATCTTTTAGATTCTTTTCTTTTTTCGTTAATGAATTCAGTTCTTTTTTCATGTCCTTAACTTTTGCTTCTTTTGCTTTAATGGAACTGTTTTGTTGATAAAACGTCACACTAATACTAGCAATAATTGTAAAAGCAAAGACAAGAAAAACCGCTAAACGGCGATAAAGTCGCTTCCTGTTCTCATCCGTTTGTATTATATGTTCTTTAACAGGATTTGGACTCTGTTTTTCGATTGTTCTTTGTCTCAGTTCCCTCATTTCCGAGGTCCCCCTAACTTCTTTTTTATACGCTCCCATAATTGGAAGATATGTCCCTTCAATTTTGCTACATATTGCAGGAACCCTACATGCTTCATTATAAAAAGTTTAACACGATTAGGGAGAAGTTTCCATATGAGCGAAGCAATAAATCGAACAGGCGAGAAAAAAACTTTCCATATGAAAAGTAATATCCAAATCACCATTTTCCATAACACATGTCCAATTGAAAGCAGTATACGAAATAAGAATAATATAAATGCAATAAATAGCTGCGCTATAATAATAACAGGTTTTATCATGAGTAGCTGTATAATTCGAACAAAAAATTGTGTTGTTTGCACAAAAATATAGATGAGAAAATTTAACATCTTCATGTATAGTGCTTTCAATAAGCTTTGATATGCTGCAAAACCACATAGTAATGCCAAAAATACATATATACGTAGTTCGGCTTCATTCACACGCAGTAATACATAAAAAACGAATAATGCTTGGACAATCCAAAATAGTATATCCTGTATAAATACAAGCCAACGTTTACGCTCTTGGCGTTTTAAAAACCGTTGGTATGTATCTAAAGAAGCACCAATCCAAGCACCCATTCCAATCATTGAAAGCATTGTATACAACTGAATTGTTAGGCTCATTTAAACAACTTACTAAAGAAGCCTTTAGTTTTCTCCCCTTGGTTCTCATCAATATACAGCATTTCATGAACTTTCCCTTTAATTGATACAACACCCTTTTCTACATCTAAATTCTTCATTTGCAAATTTTGACCACGAATTGTTAAAAAACCCATTACAGTCTCAAGTAAAAACTCTTCGCTATCAAAACTCTCTACTTGCTTTACACCAGTAATATCGATTACACGCCTGCCACGCATGATAATATCATGCTCTACAGAAACATTTTGTTGATTAGAAGACATAGGTGAGTAACCATTATTCACGAAAATCCCCCCATAGCTTTATACTAGCTAATAGTAATGTATGAAGGGATAACCTATTTTAGAACAAGCCTTCTTCCGCTTTCACTTTTTCCTCACGAACGAGACTATACATGTTTGCTGCATCTTCTTTTTTAGTTGTTTCTTTCAATTCATTTACTTTCACAGTTACTATTTTTTGCCCGAAACGAATTGTTAATTCATCCTCTACCTTCACATCTGAACTCGCTTTTGCCACTTGGCCATTAATCGAAATTCTTCCTTGGTCAGACACTTCTTTTGCTAATGTTCTTCTTTTAATTAAACGTGATACTTTCAAAAATTTATCTAGACGCATATCAAATCCCCCTATTAACGCTCTGTTTGTTTTGCCTCTTCCCATAAAATATCTAACTGTTCTAATGATAAATCTTGCATTTCCTTATTCATTTCAGCTACTTTTGCTTCCATGTATAAAAATCGAGCCATAAATTTCTCATTAGTTGAACGTAACGCTTCTTCTGGATCTAATTTATAATGACGAGCTATATTAACAAATGCAAATAGTAAATCACCAAATTCACCTAACATCTTTTTCTCATCCATGTTTACAACTTCTTGTTGGAATTCTTGCCATTCTTCTAAGGCCTTCTCTATCATCGGCTGCACATCAACCCAATCAAATCCAACCTTTCCAGCTTTCTTCTGAATTTCATAAGCACGCATTAGCTGTGGCAAGCTTTTTGGAATACCCGCTAAAACAGATTCTTTCACGAATCCCTTTTCTTGTTTTTTAATTTCTTCCCAATTTGCAATCACTTCATCAGCATTATTTACATCCGTATTCCCAAACACATGCGGATGACGACGAACCATTTTCTCAGCTAAAGTCCGAATAATATCATCTATAGAGAACCAACCTTCATCCTCTCCAATTTGAGCATGAAGCATAACTTGTAATAATATATCACCCAGTTCTTCTACTAAATGATCATCATCCTCTTCATCAATTGCTTCTAGCACTTCATACGCTTCTTCAATTAAGTATTTCTTTAAAGATTGATGAGTTTGCTTTTTATCCCACGGGCAACCATTCGGTCCACGCAGTTCCGCAATAATTGCTCTAAGCACATCAAACTGCTGATACAAAGACGCACGTTCCTTAACCGGGGGTACATATACACTCGTTAAATTATTTAACTCCGTTTCATGATCTAACATGTATAACGGTACCTTTTTTACTTGCTCAAATGAAGTTCCTGCAGCTGTTACGATATACACTTCATAATCATCTGGCAACATCTCCATTAACATCAGTTTCACATCTGAAGCAACGAACGCATCATACACTTGGCAAAAGATTAAATGTTGACGTAATTCTAATTGTCCTCTTTCAAATGATGTAGCATCAATTAATTGGAATCCTTCAATCGGATCAATTTTTAGACTTGCAAACATTGGATCAAGGAAACTTTGTCCACCTTCAATTCGCACTTCAATATTTGCTACTTCTCCTTTTTCCAAAAGTAGCTGAACTGTTCTTTCTGCTACAAGCGGATGACCTGGAACAGCATAAATAATTTCTGCACCTTTCGCTTGTTCTAGCAATGTATTCGCGATTGTTTCATATACGATTTCAAATGTATCATGTGCCTCATATACATTATCAAAGGCTGTATACTTTATACCTTCTTGCTCCAATTCTTCTATAACTGGGTGTTCCTTCGTTCTAACAAACATATGGTCCGCTTCTTTTATCTTTCGATATACGCCCATCGTTAACTGATCTAACTCACCAGCACCTAATCCTAAAATAGTAATAATTCCACTCACAACCAGTCACCTCTATCCACTCTTCTTCAATGAACCTTCTTTTTTCTCTTGTTTCATAACGGTTCCTAATTCTTCTTTTGTAAATACACGTAATTTTAAAATTAAAAACATATATGCTAATCCGCCGATAGCTACACCTAACAGCGCTTCAAGCGTCGCAATCCCTCTATGTCCTGTATCAATTACTAATCCAGACATTCGCAATATACGCATAAAGATTATTAATACAAACCCCATACCGATACCACTAATAGCCACACCTAACATATTCCGCCTATCAATAAGCGGCTCCGATACAGCTCGCATAAGTAACACACTATTTAGCAAGGCAATTACAATAAGCGCAACTAAAGTTGCAATTGCAGCTCCCTTTACACCAAAATACGGCATTAATATATAGTTTAAAGCTAGCTTCAAACAACCTCCAAATACAACGAATATTGCTGGTTTTAATGTTTGTCCCACTCCTTGCAAAATAGAAGCAGTTGTAATTGACAATGAACTAAATAAAATAGATAAAGATAAAATCGATAACACATCTGATCCATCACTATTTTCAAACAACATAATATTCGTAGGTTGAATAATACAAGTTAATCCAATAGCAGCTGCAAATCCAATAACAAATGTTATTTTCATTGCTAACTTTACCTTTTCTTGAATAAATGAAAGATCTCCTCTTTCTTTCGCCGCTGTAATAATAGGAATAAGTGACAATGAGAAAGAAGTTGTCACAACAGTACCTAATTGCATAAGCGGGATACTTCTATCATAAACACCTTTTAGTACCTTCGCATTTTCAACTTGCTCTCCCGCACGAATAAGCAAAGTATAAAAGGAAATAGAATCCGCCATTTGTATAAAAATAAGGACTAAATTACTAACACAAATCGCTAATCCCTGCCAAAAAAGGATTCGAATAATCCTTTTTTTATCTCCAATTCTCTTCCAACTTTTAAAGAAAATCGCATGGAAATCATGACGCATATAAAGTAAAAGTACGATAATCCCAATAAGCCCACCTGCAATTGAACCTAGCATAGCACCCGCACCAACTGTATATAAATCAAATCCATGAGCAATAAGGAATAGTGATAAAAATACAATAATAGAAACACGAATCGCTTGTTCAATTACTTGCGAAACAGCCGTCGGCATCATATTATTGAATCCTTGAAAATATCCTCTCGCTACAGATAAAAATGGCATTAGTAGGAATGAAAACGAAATAACACGTAATAATTTATCTAAATGTATATCGCCCATAGCCGATGCAATTGTTTCGGCCCCAAAGAATAATGTGAAAAAACCTATAAATCCAATTCCCAATAAAAACCAAAAAGATACACAAATAATTTCTTCTGCTTCTTTTTGTTTTCCTCGTTCTAATCTTTCTGCGACCATTTTTGAAATAATAATGGGAAACCCATAAGTGGCTAAAATTAAACAAAATCCATAAAATGGATAAATTTGTTGGTAAATATAAAAACCAACATCACCCGCTATATTTTGATATGGAATACGGTAAAAAGCGCTTAATACCTTTGTAACAAAACTTGCGATTGTTAATATAATAGCCCCACGCCAAAAGGCTTGGTACTTCTTCGCTTCCATACAAGAAAACTCCTTTTTCTATTCTCACCCCTCGTATTATATCACAAAGAAAAACTGTCTCTCCTTCATATTCCTTACATTCACTGACTTCTTTCAACAGCAAAAATACTCAATGAAAAAAGGTAGCAAAGCGCTACCTTCATTCAATGCTTATATCTCCAAATAGTTAATTTCTCAAATAGAAATATCATAATTAGGAAAGATTGCTACTTATAGAAATTACACTTCACTACTGCTCCATTTGTTTCGCTAAAAAGCTTGCAGCTGTATTTACTGACTTATGCTCTACTTCACTTATAATAGCCTCTTTAGAGAAGATAACAACAGCTCCAATTGGATCCCCATTCGCAACAATCGGGCCAATTGTATAGGAGCTGACTTTTTCTGTTACTCCATCAATAATTGAAATTTCACTTTCATCTGTCATAATTACAGACTTGCGCTCTTCCATTGTCTTCTCAATTAAATCGCCAACACTTTTATTTAAGTATTCTTTTTTAGATACGCCTGCTACTGCGATAATAGAATCACGATCGCATACAAGCACATTATGTCCTAAGCTATCATATAAAGCTTCCGTATATTCTTTTGCAAAATTACCTAGTTCACTAATCGGAGAATATTTCTTTAAAATGACTTCTCCATCGCGATCAACAAATATTTCTAGTGGGTCCCCTTCTCGAATACGTAAAGTTCTACGAATTTCCTTTGGGATTACTACCCTGCCTAAATCATCAATTCGACGTACGATTCCAGTTGCTTTCATTCTAATGCTGCCTCACTTTCTACTGATGATCAAAGTGGTGAATTTACCTGTTCATGTAAAAATCACCAACTATTAAACATAGTATTTTACACATTAGTTCTTCTATGCACGTCGAATTGTATTTTTTATCTTATATTAGGCATTTATTACTTCTTTTTTTACATCTGGTAAGCCTTTTAATAAATTTTCAGCAATTGTTAACCATTTCGATGTCTCTAATCCATTCGTTTTCATCACAATTTTCAATTGTGACCCCTCCATACCAAGACCGATCATACGACCAAAACTACTTCCTAGCATGAATAATTTTCCACCATCTATATTTTGGCTCGCTTGTTCAGAAAACAGGAATGTTACTTCAAACTTATTTTGCTTAATTAACTCAATTTGTTCTTTCATCGCCAACACTTTAATGTTTGCAATTTGTAATAAATAACCAACTTCTTGTGGGTAATCACCAAATCTGTCGATCATCTCTTCCTGCAACTCTTCAATATCTTCAATTGCAGAAATACCTCTAAATTGTTTATACATCATAATTTTTTGTTTACTATCTGAAATATACGCATCCGGTAAATATGCATCTACTTCTAAATCAATTTCAACATTAACGGTATTTTCAACTCCATCTGTTCCTCTACGTTGCTCAATTGCATCTTTTAACATTTGAGAATATAGATCAAATCCGACAGAATCAATAAATCCATGTTGTTCTGCCCCTAACAGATTACCCGCACCACGAATTGATAAGTCTCTCATCGCAATTTTGAAACCAGATCCAAGCTCTGTAAACTCTTTAATTGCCTGCAGACGCCTCTCTGCAACTTCCGATAACACTTTATCACGTTTGTATGCAAAGTAGGCATACGCGACGCGATTAGAACGTCCAACACGCCCACGAAGCTGATACAACTGCGATAATCCCATACGATCTGCATCAAATACAATTAATGTATTTACATTCGGAATATCTACACCCGTCTCGATAATTGTTGTACTTACAAGAACATCATGCTGCCCTTCTAAAAACGATAGCATAACAGACTCTAATTCACCTTCATTCATTTTCCCATGTGCGTATGTTACACGAGCATCTGGAACTAACATCGAAATTTCATCTGCTTTTCTTTCAATATCCTCCACACGGTTATATAGGAAGTAAATTTGACCGCCTCTTGCCAACTCTCGCTCTATCGCTTCTCGCATTAACGCTGGATTATACTCTACTACATATGTTTGTACTGGGAAACGATTCTCTGGTGGTGTCTCAATAACAGATAAATCGCGCACACCAAGCATAGACATATGAAGTGTACGTGGAATCGGAGTTGCCGTTAATGTTAACACGTCAACATTTGCTTTCAATTGTTTAATTTTTTCTTTATGTGTAACGCCGAATCTTTGTTCTTCATCAATAATGAGAAGTCCTAAATCTTTATACGTAACATCTTTAGATAGAATACGATGCGTTCCGATTACAATATCTACCGTTCCATCTTTTAAACCTTTAATCGTTTCATTTTGTTGTTTTCGTGTGCGGAATCTACTTAGTAACCCTATATTAATCGGATAATCTTGAAAACGCTCTCGAATTGTTTCATAGTGTTGTTGTGCAAGGATTGTTGTCGGTACTAAAATCGCAACTTGTTTTTCATCCATAATTGCTTTAAATGCCGCACGAATAGCTACTTCAGTCTTTCCATATCCTACGTCGCCACAAAGAAGCCTATCCATCGGACGTCCGCGTTCCATATCTTTCTTAATCTCTTCAATAGAACGTAATTGATCCTCTGTCTCTTGATATGGGAAAGAAGATTCAAATTCCTGTTGTTCTGCCGTATCTGGTGTATATGCATAACCTTTCGAGGCTTCACGCTCGGCATATAATTTAATTAGGTCATCTGCAATGTCTTGTACAGATTTTTCAACTTTCGTTTTGACCTTCTTCCAATCATTTCCGCCTAATTTATAAACTTTTGGATCCTTACCTTCAGACCCTACGTATTTTTGCACTTGATCAATTTGTTCAATTGGAACGTATAACTTATCATTACCTTGATATTTAATATTTAAATAATCTTTATGAACACCATTAATCTCTAATGTCTCAATACCTAAAAATTTACCTATACCATGATTTACATGAACTACATGGTCTCCAACTTTTAATTCCGAATAACTTTTAATACGTTCAGCGTTAGATAACTTTTGCTTACGTTGTGATTTTTTAACCTTCTTATGAAAAAGCTCTTTTTCAGTAATGACAACAAACTTTTGCATCGGCATTTCAAAGCCTGCATGTAAATCACCTACAGCAATTTGTAACCTTCCAGGCAATAAGACATCTGTGGCCTCTACAATGTCTGCATCAATATCATAATCACTTAAAATATGTTGTAGTTTTTTTACACGTTCATCATCTGTTCCAAGCACAACGGTCGTAAAATGCCCTTCATTCCATCTATCAATTTCAGTTTTTAACAACTGCATCTGTCCGTGGAAATCTTGCATCGTTTTACATGTCACATTCACAATATTTTGAGGATGTGTGTGTGTTATATGGCGTAAGAATAACGTTAAATATACAAAACTTCTTTTTTTATTATGAAGAAACTCCTCAAATGAGTGAGAGAAAGATAAATCCTGAATAATTGTCCCTTCGCCAAGAAGTGAGATATACCATTCCGCTTCTTCTGTTTCAAGATGTGATGCTGTTTCTTGAATACGGGAAATCTCATCTAAAATTACAACACCGTTTTCTGGTAAATAATCTATCAGACTAGCAGGTTCTTTATAGAAAATAGATAAATATTTAAACATTTGTTCTATACTTTGCCCGTTTTTCAACATTTCAATTTCATGACTAACCGTCTCAAGCACAGCAGTCTTTAATTTATCATCGGAAAGCTTTTGCATCGTCTTAGTCAAACCTTCTTCAAGATGCTTAATTCCCGATTTCAATTCTTCCTGTGAAAATAAAAACTCTGTTGCCGGACCAAACCGAACACTTTCCCTTTTATCTTGAGAGCGCTGTTCTTCCACATCAAATAATCGAATAGAATCAACCTGTGTATCAAAGAATTCAATACGAAATGGTAATTCTTCAGTTAATGGGTAAATATCTAATATTCCCCCGCGCAAACTAAACTCTCCTGGGGCTTCTACCATCGACTTACGCTCGTAGCCAATGTGATGTAAGGTATGCAAGAGTGCATCTAAATCAATCTCTTGCCCTAGATTGATTTCAATTTGCCTTTGCTTCCATAATTCTTTTATTGGTAAAAACCTACGCAGCCCTGCAACTGGCGCTACAATAATCCCATTCTCTCCCGCAGCTAAGCGATTTAACACTTCAATACGCTGCGCCTTCAATTCTGGACTTGCAACACCAACTTCCGATGCTATCAATTCATTTACCGGATATAGCCAAACATCTTTTTCACCAAGTAACGCCACTAAATCTTCATGTATTTTTTGTGCTTGGTATAAATTGTGCGTCACAATAAGCTGTGATTGCTTTGTTTTTTTATATAAAGCTGCCATTAATAATGAACGAGAGGATGTTGCCATACCCGATACAAGTTGTTCTTTCAACCCATTTTCTAGCCCATTAATAACCGATTGTATTTCTTCATTTTTATAAAATTGCTCTAATAAACCTATCATTTTCAAAACTCCTCTCAACATAAAGAGCAAGTTACTATATTTTATGCAAATATTTTGGAAAAAGAAAACAGAAAAATGCTTTGGACATGCCAAAGCGACAACATTTTATTGCAGAAATTTTTCATATTCATAATACTCAGGATAAGATGCGAGTGTTTCTTGACACGATTCACAAATCGTTTTTATATATATATTTCCATTCTCATGAAAATGAATCATATCCACTACTTCTTGCTCTGTTAGTTGAAACAAAACGTCGCTATATACTTTTTCTGCGATAATGGAGCCCACATTACTTCCGCAATGTCTACAGTAATAATAACCTTCCATACTAGCCTCCTAAATATCCAATTGCTACTAGTATGGGATAAAACAAAATAAAATATTCCAGATTGTGCGCTTAACTATTAAAAGTATTCATGATTTGGAGAAAAGGTTTATTTAACCATTCCTCACATGCATCTGCTGCATTTTCAATGGATTGATTAACGCCAGATATTTCTTCAGATGTAAAACGTCCTAATACGTAATCCACTACTTTCATCCCATTTTTCGGACGATCGATTCCCATACGTATACGTTGAAATTCTTGTGTTCCTAAATGTGAAATTGTTGATTTCACACCATTATGTCCACCCGCACTACCTTTCATGCGAAGGCGTAACTTACCTACAGGAATATCTAAATCATCGTACATAACAATGAAGTCCTCAACATCAATTTTATAATAATCCATGAGCGGACGGATACTTTCCCCAGATAAATTCATATATGTAAGTGGCTTTAGTAAGATTACTTTTTCCCCATTAACAAAGCCTGCACCAAATACTCCTTTAAACTTTTGCTCATTCAAAGAAATACTCCAACGCTTTGCAAGTTCATCGATCGCCATAAATCCAATATTATGCCTTGTTAATTCATATTCTCTACCTGGGTTCCCAAGTCCTACTATTAATTTCATTCTTGTACCACTACTTTCTTTTTTCGATACGAAAAGACGTAACCAAGCTTGGTTACGTCTCATTCTATCCAATTAATTGAATAATACACTTACAGATTCTTCTTCGTATACACGAATGATTGCTTCTCCGATTAATGGAGCAACTGAAAGTTCATGTACTTTATCAATTTTCTTCTCTTCTGGTAATACGATAGAGTTCGTTACAACTAACTCTTTAATATTCGAATTTTGAATACGCTCAATTGCTGGGCCAGATAATACTGGGTGTGTACAGCAAGCATATACTTCAGAAGCACCGTTCTCAACAAGAGCGTTTGCCGCTAATGTAATTGTACCAGCTGTATCAATGATGTCATCAATTAAAATTGCTGTTTTGCCTTCGATGTTACCGATAATGTTCATTACCTCCGATACATTCGGACGAGGACGACGCTTATCAATAATAGCGATTGGCGCTTTTAGGCGATCCGCCATTTTTCTAGCACGCGTTACACCACCGTGATCAGGAGATACGATTACGATATCTTTAAGGCCTTTTGCTTCAAAGTAATCTGAAAGAATCGGTACACCCATTAAGTGGTCGATCGGGATATCAAAGAATCCTTGAATTTGTGGAGCATGTAAATCTAGAGTGATTACACGAGTTGCACCTGCTGTTTCAAGCAAGTTTGCTACAAGTTTCGATGTAATTGGTTCACGAGAACGCGCTTTACGGTCTTGACGCGCATAACCATAGTAAGGAATAACAATATTAATTGTTTTTGCAGATGCACGTTTCAATGCATCAATCATAATAAGCAATTCCATGATATGTTCGTTTACTGGGAAGCTTGTAGATTGAATAATGAATACATCGCAACCACGGATACTTTCTTCAATGTTAATTTGAACTTCTCCATCACTAAAACGATCAACAGAACATTTTCCTAGTCCTACTCCAATATGCTTTGCGATTTGCTCAGCAAGTTCCTTATTAGAGTTTAAAGAGAATACTTTCAAATTAGAATTTAGATATTGAGTCGACATCTAGATTAACCCTCCACATTATGATTTTTTCTTATTCAGCAATTGATCAACATAGTCTTCTTTGTTAACTTGACGTGCACGTGCTACTGATAATGCTTTTGATGGAACATTCTCTGTTATTGTAGAGCCTGCTGCCACATAAGCACCATCTTCAACTGTTACAGGAGCAACAAGGTTTGAATTACATCCAATAAATACCCCGTTACCAATTACAGTTTTAAATTTATTCTTGCCGTCGTAGTTCACCGTAATTGAACCACAACCAAGATTCACGTCTTCTCCAACTTGTGCATCCCCGATATAACTTAAGTGTGAAGCTTTACTTCTATTACCAAAAACAGTTTTTTTGATTTCTACGAAGTTTCCAACGCGCACTTCATCTCCAATAACTGAATCTGGGCGAATATGTGCAAATGGACCAACTGATACTTCTGTACCAAGTTTGCTGTCATGTACAGTAGATTGACGAATTACCGTACGATCTCCAATTTCACTATCGCGAATTACTGTATGCGGTCCAATTTCACAATCAGAACCAATTACAGTGTTCCCCTCAATAACCGTTCCTGGGTGAAGAACTGTATCACTACCAATAATTGCATCCGCAGAAATGTATGTGTTACTTGGATCAATAATTGTAACACCATTTACCATGTTCTTTCGGTTGATACGATTTTTCATAATAATTTCCGCTTGCGATAGAGCGACTCTGTCGTTAACACCTAACGTTTCATCGAAGTGCTCTGTTTGATAAGCTGATACAATATGACCTTCATTTTTTAAAATTTCAATAACGTCCGGAAGGTAATATTCGCCCTGTACATTATCATTTGAAACTTTAGAAAGTGAAGCAAATAAAGCTTTATTATCAAAACAATACGTACCTGTATTGATTTCTTTAATAGCTAATTCTTTTTCATTTGCATCCTTATGCTCAACAATCTTTTCAACATGACCATTCTCATTACGAACGATACGGCCATATCCAGCAGGCTCTTCTATGTACGCTGTTAGTACCGTCGCCATTGCTCCCGCTTCTTCGTGTTGCTGAAGCAATGCTTCCATCGTTTCAGCAGTTATTAGGGGTGTATCACCACAAATAACTAAAGTTGTTCCTTCTTCATTTGCAAGTACACTTGCAGCTTGATCGACAGCATGAGCTGTACCAAGTTGTTCTGCTTGTAATGCAAACTCACTTACGTTTCCTAGCTGTTCTTGTACCTTTTCAGCACCATGTCCAACGACTGTTACAAGTTTCTGCAATCCTAATTGAGATACTTCATTGACTACATGTTGTACCATTGGTTTTCCACATACAGGATGCAGCACTTTGTATAGCTTGGACTTCATACGTGTGCCTTTACCTGCAGCTAGAATCACTGCAAATCTGTTTGACATATAGACCCTCCATCGCAACCTATTTATCCATTAACGATATTATCCTAAATCATCATATATTTCAAGAAACACATTATAACTATTAAATTTTACCATAATTCTTATAAGATGTTTTACTCTTTAGTATCTTTTTTAAGGAATAAGCTATACTATTTTAAATGATTTTGAAAAAATTAGAAGTTTTTCATCTTTATTTTTTCAAAATATGAATTTTACAATTAGAAACGTGTATTATTCAAAAAAAAAACAAACTCCTGTAAATGCTTACAGGAGTTTGCTACAAAATTATAAGACTTTCTTTCAAAAGCCCTTTTCATTCGAATTTTACGAAGCGCCTGCTTCTTCAAACTCAACCTCTTCTAACTCGCCTAAACGGTGATACTCTGTTAAAACCGCATCTTGAATTTTAGAGCGTGTATTAGAATTAATTGGATGTGCAATGTCACGGAATTCTCCATCTGGAGTACGTTTACTTGGCATTGCTACAAATAATCCATTATTACCATCAATTACACGAATATCATGAACAACAAATTCATGGTCTAGAGTAATAGAGGCAATTGCTCTCATGCGGCCTTCTGTGTTTACGCGGCGTAATCTTACGTCAGTCACTTCCATCTTGTGTTCACCACCCTTTTCTAAATAAGCGATATATTTGTATAAATTCCACAAAATTTCTATTTTCCCTTTAATTTTTTAAAAATTTTTAAGATAAAAATTTTTAAGTTAGTTGAATATAAGGATTAGTAGAGGTTATCGCTTACAAAGAGTTACTTAACTAGGGCAATTACTTCGATTTCAACAGAAACATCTTTCGGTAATTTTGCCACTTGTACACAAGAACGCGCTGGTTTATGAGTAGAGAAATAAGAACCGTATACTTCATTAACAGCATTAAAATCATCCATATCCTTTAAGAATACTGTTGTTTTTACCACTGTATCAAATGAAGCACCTGCTTCTGCTAATACCGCTTGTAAATTTTCAAATACTTGCTCTGTTTGTACTGTTACATCTCCTGTTACAAGTTCTCCACTTGCCGTTAACGGAATTTGTCCTGAACTATAGAACATATTATTCACAATAATCCCTTGTGAATATGGTCCGATTGCCTGTGGTGCTTTGCTTGTTTGAACAACTTTCATACTTTTCACCCTTTTATTATTTATTTTTACTCTTTAAAAATAGTGTACCAAAGGCAGTTTGTCCATCTATTTTGTAATTTATAAATAGGAATAAAAAAAGGTAAAGCTATCTGCTTTACCTTTTTACTCAGCCTCTACAAGCCCTTTATCAAATGGTGCAAGTGAATAATTTCCCTTTTCCACTTGAATCGCTTTTTCTTTCACATCAACTTCTGACAGACGAATTAATGATACAAAGTTATTAATAAGTCTTTCTTCAATATCCGTAGACTCTACTAATACGCCAATTCCAACAACATTAGCTTTAAACTCTTCTAGCATGCTCATCATGCCCTGAATGGTTCCGCCAGCTTTCATAAAGTCATCAATAATTAAAACATTGGATCCTTCTGGAAGGCTACGCTTTGCTAAAGTCATCGTTTGGATTCGCTTAGAGGAACCTGATACATAGTTAATACTAACAGTGGGTCCTTCTGTTACCTTATTATCTTTTCTCGCAATTACTACCGGTACATCTAAGTAGTTCGCTACTGCATAAGCAAGCGGAATTCCTTTTGTCGCTACCGTCATAACCGCATCAATTGGTTGCCTAGCAAAAACAGAAGCAAATAAACGACCTGCGCCATTAATCTGGCGAGGATTACTTAAAAGATCCGTCATATATAAGTAACCGCCAGGCAAAATACGGTCTGGGTTTTCAAATAAGCTACAAAGCTCATTAATAATCAGATTTGCCTCTTCTTCACTTATATAGGGAATATATTTCACTCCTCCTGCTGCTCCTGGTATCGTTTGCAATGTGCCGACCCCTTGTTGTTCAAACGTTTGCTTAATAATAACTAGATCTTCACTAATGGAAGATTTAGCCGATTGATACCTTTCAGCAAAAAAAGTGAGAGAAACTAGCTGACGAGGATTTTGTAGCAAGTAATAAGTCATATCGACCAATCTTGTACTTCGTCTAATTTTCATACTCTCACCTCAAATCACGAATATTCTAAACAAATCATACCGTATTATACGTCTTTATTCAAGCGTTTCTCGCTCTCCTAATAAACGAACTGCATATACTTGTTCGCAAAATCCTTTTAAACCGTTATATATACGATGCATTCGCGAATCATGGTGTACAAGACCAAATACAGTTGGGCCACTTCCACTCATTAATACGGCATCCGCACCAAATCGTTTCATCTGCGCCTTAATACGTGCAACCTCAGGATGCATCACAAACGTCACATCTTCTAAAACGTTACCAACAGTATCACAAATCCCTTTATAGTCCCCGTCATTAATGACTTCAACCATTTTATCTACATTTGGATGTGTAACACGATTTAATTTTAAATTCCCATACACATCAGCAGTAGATACACCAATGTGGGGCTTTGCTAAAATAACCCAACAGGAAGGTGGAGTCTTTATATGTTCAATTTTCTCTCCTCTTCCAGTGGCAATTGCAGTTCCGCCATATACACAGAACGATACATCTGATCCAATTTCTGCGCCAAGCTCTGCTAATTCCTTAATTGTAAGCCCTAAATCCCATAACCTATTAAGGCCACGTAATGTCGCTGCTGCATCACTACTTCCACCTGCTAATCCAGCTGCTACTGGAATCGTTTTTTCAATAGTAATAGATACACCTTTTTTCACATTAAACTTCTCTTTTAATAATTTCGCTGCTTGATAAGCTAAGTTGCGTTGGTCGTCTGGGACATACCGATTATGAGACAAAATTTCAATACGATCTTCTGCTAATTCCATTAGCTCTAAACGATCTGCTAAGTCGATTGTTGTCATAATCATTTTCACTTCATGATATCCATCTTGTCTTTTTCCCAGTACATCTAACGACAGATTAATCTTTGCTGGTGCTTTCACTAGTAGCTTCAATCTATTCACCCACTCTATGTACTCAATCTTTTATCGTTTATTTTACCACAAATTTATAGTAAGACGATGACACTTCCCTAATTATAACGAAAAGCATTCAGAATGAAACTACTTATGTCAAATGATGGCACCTTTTAGCGTGCAAAAAGCCGAGGAATCTCTCCTCGGCTACCGCAGCATAGAAAGTATCTTACAACTACTGGTTTTGTTTCATTAATTGCTGTTCTGCAATTTCTATAGCACGTTTCACCATATTACCAGCATCTTTCGCACGAATTCCGCCCCATCCTTCTTTCTGAACAACATCATAAAAGCCAAGCTCTTTTGCAAGCTCTTCTTTAAATTGATTTGACATGACTCCTCTTCGTCTACTCAATGCAGAGTCCCTCCTTATTTTGCTACGGTATAATTAGTATGCAAAATAATATAGCTTTTCATTTATGGGAATATATGTAACAAACAACACATTAATTATAAAATGCTTCATTATGAGGTTCATCGTAAAATGTTAACTCTACTGTCTCTGTTAAAACATCTGCATAACTATAAGATACACGTTGCAATGCATCTTCTTGCTGATCTAACTGTACAACAAACACCGAACGATACGTTTCTGCAAGTACACCCGATTGCTCCACAGTTTTTCTTCTTCCACTATTCGCCTTTAATACAAGTCGCTGTCCAAGATGGTGATCTAATTCGCTTTTAATTTCATCTAAACGTTTTGACATATACCTTGCTACACCTCGCTGTAATTTAGATTGAACACTTAAAACACGATATATCTATCCCAATTATTAACCGCAATTTACAGACAATATTATTATAAAAGCATCATGCGTTCGAATAGATAGAAGAAATACTATATTGTACAAGTATCATTGTATAGTCTGCACATTCTTGTCGCTTTTTATCCAGATTCATTTAAATCATTTCCACATAAAAAAGCAAGATACGTATGTACCTTGCTCATTCATCATAATGTTGAAAAGGTAATCCCGTTCGTAAAATCCCTCTTGTTTCAATTCCGCCTAGTCCCTTTTCACCAGTAATTGTATTACGCACAACGTCCCATACATTGACTCTTTCCATAAATGAGGTGAAACTAACTTTGCCAACTACATATACCGGATCTAGCGCATGAATATTAATTCTAGACGGTGAACTAGCAAAATTAGCACCTGCTCGAATCAACGCCTCAAAGTGTGATTGACAAGCCCCAGCAAAAATAACGAGTTGATCTAATGATGGATACTTTTTCCGCACTTCTCGAACAGCCTGTACAAAATGTCTAGAATGTCTATATGCTGCCAAATCTCCCATAACTCCTTTTGACTTTGTATAGGCATCATGTCCTGTAATAACTAAAATGTCTGGGCGAAAATGATCTATTAAGTCTACTACCTTTTCATGCATCTCCGTTTCCTTACAATGAATACCTTGAACAGGAACGCCTATTTTATTATATAAATCTAAGCACTTGCGCAAATATAAAGGATCTCCATCTATATGCAATACACGCCCTGGCATTTGAAAATAATTCACTTCACTTGTATATCCACCAGTTGAATTATGTTCATGTCTTTGTTTCATCAACACGTAATCTTGCTGAAACAACCGGTAAGTACGCTCCATCGTTTCTTTTTCACGCTTCACTCTATTTTTATGTTCTCGTTGATCTATACTAACTAAATCTGCAAGTGGTGCATCCGCCACAAGTCTAATTTCCTCTCCAAATAATATTGCCATATCGCCTTTTATTTCTATAATACGAAAAAGAATATCCCTATTATGAGAATATCGTTCAACTAATTCTCCAACATGTAAAGCCATTCTCCTACCTCCAAACTCGTTAGGCCATCTTACCTGTTTTTAAAGTATGAATTTAGGAAAGGAAAGGTGACAAAAGGGACAGCTCAAGTTGAACTGTCCCTTTCATATTCTTATGACAATTTATGAAGAATTAATGCATTACTTAATGTTGCAAACTCTTCGATAGATAGCGTTTCGCCTCTTCGCTTCGGATCAATTCCTACCTCTGTTAAAATTCGATCCAACAGCTCTTTATCTTTCGGGAAACCATTTAAATTATTTGATAAGTTATTCATTAAAGTTTTACGACGCTGTGCGAAACTTGCTCGTACTACTTCAAAGAAGAAAGTTTCATCTGTCACTTCTACAACTGGTTTAGGACGCTTTAGAAGACGGATAATCGCAGAATCAACATTTGGTTGTGGCACAAACACTGTACGCGGTACAGTCATAACTGTTTCTACCTCTGTATAATACTGAATGGCAATTGATAAAGAACCATACTCTTTCGTTCCTGGTTTAGCAGCTAAACGATCCCCAACTTCTTTTTGCATCATAACAACAAATCCACGAACCGGTAATTTTTCTTCAAGCAATTTAAATAAAATTGGCGTTGTAATATAGTATGGTAAGTTAGCTACTACCATTACATCTTGCCCTTCTTCAAATTGCTCACTAAACACTTCATGTACATCTGCTTTTAGTACATCTTTATTTATAACTGTAACGTTGCTATATGGAGCTAACGTCTCGTCTAAAATTGGTAATAATCTCTGATCAATTTCAAAAGCCACTACTTTTTTAGCACGCTTCGCCAATTGCTCTGTTAACGCACCGATACCTGGTCCAATTTCAATTGCGCCACTTTCTGAACCGATTTCTGCGTGATCAACGATACGATTTAATACATTTGTATCAATTAAAAAATTTTGTCCTAAACTTTTTTTGAATGAAAATCCATACTTTTCAACAATGTCTTTCGTACGATTTGGTGTTGCGATATCCTTCATTTTTTTTCCTCCTGTATTACTTGCTTATAAGCTTCTGCAAATGATTCCTTTGAAACTTGAAACATTTGTAAACGTTTATGTAACTGTTTTGCGTTTGTATAACCAATCTTTAATAGCTTACCCACTCTTTCTCTGCGACTCTTTGCCATTTCTCCGCCCACTAAGCCCGCATCGACTAGATCACTCCAACTAATTTCACTTGTGTAAGCTTCCATTTCTTCATGTATATTCTCTAAAGCACGGCGAATCGACTCATTAGAAGCATGTTCGATTCCAACGCCTTTCTTCCTTTTCGCAAGTGCTTCTTCCTTCGGTAAAAAAGCATGCTTACATCCAGGAACCTTGTCAGAAATAATCTTTCGAATACGCTCTCCAGGATAATCTGGATCTGTGAAAATAATAACGCCTCGTTTTTGCTGCGCTAATTTAACTTGCTCAATAACATGATCACCGATTGCTGAACCGTTCGTTTCGATTGTATCTCCATCAACAGCACGTTTAATCGCAACTGTATCATCTTTACCTTCTACAACGATAATCTCTTTAATTTTCATACTTGCCTCCACACTCGTTTCATCTCTACTTAGTAAAACAAAAAAATGACGACTTTTCCATTATTATTTTCCCAATCTTACATTTTAAAAAGTAGAAGAGAAAAATCTTTGTTCACTATCCTTATTGTAACACTTCTATCTCCATCTTAATTTATCCGCAATATTTCTAAACTTATGTTATGAGTAAATAGTGGGTTCTTATCATTTCTATTATCTCTCTTCTCAAAAAACAAAAAAAGAATGGGACTCCCCATTCTTTTTTATTCAACACCAAATAAGGCTTTGGCATTCTTTGTTGTTATTTGTGCTACTTCGTCATAAGAAATTCCTTTTAAATTCGCAATTTCTTCTGCTACCAGTTTTACATAACTCGGTTCATTTCGTTTCCCTCGAAATGGATGTGGTGTTAAATATGGACAATCTGTCTCTATCAATAATTTTTCTAACGGAATCTCCATAGCAACTTCTTTCGGTTTCTTGGCATTTTTAAATGTTACTGGCCCACCTAATGAAATTAAAAAGTTCATATCGACACATCGCTGCGCTACTTCTACACTACCGCTAAAGCAATGCATAATGCCTCCTACTTCAGCTGCATTCTCTTCCTCTAGGATATCAACAATATCTTGAGTTGCATCGCGATTATGTATAATAATCGGTAATTTCACCTTTTTCGCTAATGCAATTTGTTTACGGAATACTTCCTTCTGTATTTCTTTTGGAGACTTATCCCAGTGATAATCTAATCCCATTTCTCCAATTGCAACTACTTTAGGGTGGGCAGCTAATTCTTCTAACCAAGCTAAATGTTCTTCATTCATGTCGATTGCATCAACGGGATGCCATCCAACTGCAGCGTAAATAAAATCATAGGCCTCTGCTAATTCAATGGCTTTCTTTATCGTTACTTCATCAAATCCAACAACAACTGTATAGGTAACTCCCGCTTCTTTCATCCTCGCGATAACTTCCGGTAAATCTTCTTCAAATTGCTCTGCATTTAAATGTGAATGTGTATCAAACAACATAATAAATAACTCCTTTTATATTGAAATCAATTCTCTCATAGAAAACTACGCTCTTTCTAACTAAACGATAACAATACTACAATTTTAATGCAAAAAAAGGGGATGTAAAAAGAAAAAAGACGCTTCACCAATGTTACACGTGAAACATCTCTTTTCTTGTCTCAATTACTTGATTTTTGTACCGTTTGGTAAATTTTGGTCAATTGATGCTAATGACAATACGCCATTCTCTTCACCTGCTAAAATCATACCTTGTGATAATTCACCACGTAATTTTACAGGTTTTAAATTCGTTACACAAATAACCTTTTTACCTTTTAGTTCTTCTGGGGAATAGAATTTAGCAATACCAGAAACCACTTGACGCTTCTCTGTACCTAAATCAAGCTGAATTTTTAACAACTTATCTGCTTTTTTCACAGGTTCAGCAGATATTACTTCAGCTACTCGTAATTCTACTTTAAAGAAATCATCAATTGTAATTTCTTCTGCCTTTGGTTCTTCTGCTTTTTTCTCTTCTACTTTAGGAGCAGAACCTTGCATTTGTTCTTTAATATACCCCACTTCTACTTCCATTTCCAAACGAGGGAAAATAGGGTTTCCTTTTTCTACTTTTGTTCCAGCTGGGATACATCCAATTGTAGATAGGCTTTCCCAAGATTTATGCGCCTCTTCAGTAAGGCCAAGTTGAGCAAACATCTTACTTGGTGCTACTGTTAGGAATGGCATAAGCATAATACCTGTTTGACGAAGTACCTCAGCTAAGTGGGCCATTACAGACGCAAGTTTTTCACGATCATTCTCATCCTTCGCTAATACCCATGGCTGCGTTTCATCAATATATTTGTTCGTACGGCTAACTAATTGCCAAATAGAACTTAACGCTACAGAGAACTCCATATTCTCCATTGCCTCTTCTACTTTTTTCAATGTATCTTGGGCAAATGTCACTAGCGTTTCATCGAACTCAGTTACATTTGCTTTAAATGCAGGGATTTCCCCGTTAAAGTATTTATCAATCATAGCTACTGTACGATTTAATAAGTTACCTAAATCATTCGCTAAATCAAAGTTGATTCGTTCAACAAATCCTTCTGGTGTGAATACTCCATCAGATCCAAATGGAACTTCGCGAAGTAAGTAGTAACGCAATGCATCTAATCCGTAACGATCAATTAGTGTAACTGGATCTACTACGTTTCCTTTTGACTTACTCATTTTTCCATCCTTCATTAAAATCCAGCCATGAGCAAAGACTTTCTTCGGAAGTGGTAAATCTAAAGCCATTAAAATAATTGGCCAATAAATTGTATGGAAACGAACGATTTCTTTCCCAACTAAATGGACATCTGCTGGCCAGAATTTTTTATACTTCTCTTCATTTTCTGTTCCATATCCTAATGCAGTAATGTAATTAGACAACGCGTCTACCCATACGTAAATAACGTGTTTGGGGTTACCTGGAACACGAACTCCCCAGTCAAATGAAGTACGAGAAACAGCTAAATCTTCTAATCCTGGTTTAATGAAGTTATTAATCATTTCATTTTTACGGGACTCCGGCTGGATGAAATGAGGGTTATCTTCATAGAACTTTAATAGTCGGTCTACATATTTACCCATTCTAAAGAAATACGATTCTTCGCGAACAAGTTCTACAGCGTGACCACTATCTGGGCTTTTTCCACCAACTACTTTGTCACCTTCCATAATTGGATCTACTAATTGATGCGCTGTATAGAATGTTTCATCTTGTACAGAATACCAACCTTCATATTCATCAAGATAAATATCACCTTGATCTACTAGCTGCTTGAAGATTTTCTCAACAACATCTTTATGACGATCTTCAGTTGTACGAATAAAATCATCATAAGAGATATCCATCTTCTCCCAAAGTTCTTTAATCCCTGATACAATGTTATTCACATATGCTTGTGGTGTAACATTTAGTTCTTCTGCTTTCTTTTGGATCTTCTGTCCATGCTCATCAGTTCCTGTTAAATAATGAACATTGTATCCTTGCATACGCTTATATCGTGCCATCGCATCTCCTGCTACCGTCGTATAAGCATGTCCAATGTGTAACTTTCCACTTGGATAATAAATTGGGGTAGTAATATAAAAGGACTTATTTTCCTCTTTCATCGTTTTGGACCTCCCGAATAACCTCATATGTATTTATAAACAGTATATCAAAAACTCACATATAAAAACGAGTTAATGCTCGATATCTTTATCATCTATTACTCATATTCAAAAAAATATACAATATTTTTTTCCAAAAGGTATAAACATTATAAAAATAATACGAAACAATTATAGAAATGACTCACATTCTATTATATATAAGAAGTATAAAAATCTATAAATCTTTTTTAAAAATATAGAATTTAAGAATTGACGGAAATGTAAATGATTGGTATCATATGTCCATAGGGTATTTTGTCGAAAAATGACGAATCAAAAAATAGACTCGAAACTTATAAACTATTTATTTAGGAGGAAAAGAATTATGAAATCTACTGGTATCGTTCGTAAAGTTGATGAATTAGGTCGTGTAGTAATTCCAATCGAATTACGCCGTACTTTAGGTATTGCAGAAAAGGATGCTCTTGAAATCTATGTTGATGACGAGAAAATCATCTTAAAGAAATATAAACCAAACATGACTTGCCAAGTAACTGGTGAAGTATCTGATGGTAACCTATCTTTAGCTGAAGGTAAAATTATCTTAAGCAAAGAAGGCGCTGAACAAGTCTTAAACGAACTTCAAGATTATATCGAAACAGCAAAATAAGCTTCTCAATTATGAGAAGCTTATTTTTTATCAACATGATAGATTTGATATACGTCTCGTTTCGACAAATCTCGGTCTTTAGCGACTGTTTTTATCGCTTCTTTTGAATTCATACCTTTTTCATTTATATAATGTTCAATGTGATTATATACTGAAATAGCTTCCCACCATTGTTCTTCTGGAACAGCTTCTTCTGTTGAACCTGCTACTAAAATACAAAACTCACCACGAACTTCATTTTGCTTCGTCCACTCAATTGCTTCTTCAATTGTTCCACGAATAAACTCTTCAAATTTTTTCGTTAGCTCACGACATAATACGATTTCCCTATTTCCTAATACTTCTTGCATAGAGATTAAGGTGTCATCTAAACGATGCGGTGCCTCGTAAAACATCATTGTAGTTGGAATATAGCGTAGTTTTTCTAATTCAAGCTTGCGTCCCTTTTTATTTCTTTGCAGGAAACCATAGAAATAAAAATGTTTTGTCTCAAGTCCTGATGCAATTAATGCTGTAAGAGCCGCATTTGCCCCAGGAAGCGGAATAACATGATATTGTTCTGCTACAGCCTCTACAACGATATCATAACCAGGATCTGAAATACATGGCATACCAGCATCGCTCACAATGGCTACAGTCTTACCTTCTTCTAACTTATCTAAAATTTTCCGTCCACTTACTCCTTTATTATGCTCATGATAACTCATAACTGGTGTTTCAATTTCAAAGTAATTACAAAGTTTCTTCGTTTGCCTTGTATCTTCCGCAGCAATAATGTCTGCCTCTTTTAAAATTCGGATTGCACGAAATGTCATATCCTCTAAATTTCCGATTGGAGTCGGTACTAAATATAAAACTCCCTTTTCATTTTGCTGAAAGCTTTTTTGCTGCCACATAGCGTTCTCCTTTTTGCATATATTCTTCTTTTTGTTTCCTCGTTAACTGTTTAAAGTGATATTCAGCTTGCATAGCCGTTCGTTTATCCTCATGATCCTCTACATATTTCAAAACAACTGGAAGCCTAGCACGTGTATATCTAGCACCTTTTCCACTATTATGGGTCTGAATCCGTTTTTCTATATGATTTGTATATCCAGCATAATAACTTCCATCAGAACACTCCACCACATAAAAACAATGCTTATTCTTCTCCATATAAAATTGAACGAAGCTCCTTTGTATATTCGTTGTTTTCTTCATATACAAAAAGAGGTGGTAAGATTTTTAAATCTGCATTCCCATCCTTAATTCCTTCAATTAACAATGTATTCGCTTCTTTACCAGCCTTAGGATAAACAAATCGCACACGTTTCGGTTCGATTTTGTATTTACGCATTAATGTGACGATGTCGAGCAAACGACCTGGACGATGTACAAATGCTACTTTCCCACCCTGTTTCACTAACTGGCTACTTGCATATACAACATCCTCTAATGTGCACATAATTTCATGACGAGCTATCGCTAAATGTTCATTGATATTCTTCTCAGAAGTTTGTGGTGTTTGAAAATAAGGAGGATTACATGTTACAACATCATATTGATGACGTCCAAGTTTCTCCGGCATATCTTTCAAATCTCCATGGATTAAATGAATTCTTTCTTCTAAATTATTGCATTGAACGCTTCTTATTCCCATATCATATAAGCGCTCTTGAATTTCTACACCTGTAATTTTCCCTTTTGTTCTTGTACTTAATAAAAGAGGGATAACTGCGTTACCTGTACACAAATCAAGTAAATTACCTTTTTGAATTGGCACCCAAGCAAAATTTGCAAGTAAAACAGCATCCAAAGAAAAATTAAATACTGATGGACTTTGTACAATCTTCATATCTTGCGCTAATAAATAATCTAAACGCTCATCTTCATATAAATTCATATATTGCTCCCTTTCTTACACTTAACCTACCCTATTTCATCCTCTATTAATGTGAAAATAAATTTCATTCTACTCTCATGTATAAAAAATTACCTTTCCAATTATATTGGAAAGGTAATCTCACTTTTTATTTAAAAATGACAGACAGAATAAACAATCTCCCTCTTTACGTACACTTCCATAATGTAGATTACAAATATGAAAACCTTCTTGATATAGTCTTGCTAGGTTATCGTAGCCTTCACCAATATCTGTCTTCGCCTTCATTTCTTTGCGTTTTTGAGTTTTTTGTTTTTCCTTGTTCTGCACTTCTTCAAAACGATGTCGCAAATTTTCATTTTCCATTTTTATATGTTGGTTTTCTTCCAATAATTCTGCAAGATGTTGTTTTAATTCTCCCAACTGTTTGTATAAATGTCCAATTTGCTCTTCCATACTAGAAACCGATGCAAAAATATCCTTTTTCTCCACAAGCACCCACCTCATTAATCTGTGGTTTGACTCGAAACGACCCCTTTATTAATTAATTCATCTAACGTATATTCTACTATCCGTTCCTTGTCTACTAGCTCCACTTGAATTAATCTTTCTAAAATATTTAATCCGATAACACGGCCAGTACCATGCGGTGTTTGTATACGTTGATCTAAATCAGGAAGTTGTTCCTTTGCCGCCTCATATTCATCATTCTCATATTTTAAGCAACACATTAAGCGACCACATAAACCAGAGATTTTTGCAGGATTTAATGATAAATTTTGATCCTTTGCCATTTTAATGGATACAGGTTCAAAATCTCCTAAAAAAGTAGAACAACAAAGCATACGACCACATGGACCAATACCACCAAGCATTTTTGCTTCGTCACGAACGCCGATCTGTCTCAGCTCAATTCTTGTCCTAAAAATTGCCGCTAAGTCTTTCACTAGTTCCCGGAAATCAATCCGACCATCCGCAGTAAAGTAAAAAATAATCTTATTACGATCGAACGTATACTCTACATCTACAAGCTTCATATCAAGATTATGTTCTCCTACCTTTTGTTGACAAACTTGATATGCTTCTTTCGCAGCATGCCTATTCTCTTCAACAATGGTACGATCATTTTCATTTGCAATACGAATAACTTTTTTAAGCGGTAATACAACGTCGTTTTCATCAACTTGCTTTTTGGTAATAACTACTTTTCCGTATTCAATACCTCTTACCGTTTCTACAATTACAAACTCATTTTCCGAGATATCGAACTGATTTGGATCAAAGTAATATACCTTCCCGGCCTTCTTAAAGCGAACACCTACTACATCATACAAAACGGTCATCCCTCCTGCAACCGCAACACTAACTGTTCGAACACAAGCTGCGCATTTACATTAGCGTTGATTCTATTTTTTGCCTCTAATATATTAAAGAGAGCTGATACAATGCGCTTCTGAGCATAAGAAAAGGATTCAAACATCTCTTTCTGCTCATGAAAAACAAGACGATCCTCTTCTCCAAGTTGAACATATAATAAATCCTTATAAATAAGGAGTAACATATCTAAGCCTTGCTGTAATTGTTCTTTCTCTCCAAAGTGCTTCCCCCATTTTTCTTGTACAAAAAAAATAGAGGCCTTATCTTTTTCGAGCGCTTCACATAATTTTATCACTAAAGCTCTCGCTTGTGCAAACCATTCATCATTACACATTAATAAAGCTTCTTCAAAACTGTTTGTAAGCTGCGCAGCAAGTGTAGATAAAGAAACTGTAATACCTTCTTCCTCTAATCTCTTAATTAAAGATTCTGTAGGCAACGGTCTAAACGTAACAACTTGACAACGAGATAAAATTGTATTTAAAATCTGATGACTTTGTTCAGTAAGTAAAATAGCTGTTGTATCACTACTTGGTTCTTCTAAAAACTTTAAAAGCGTATTCGCTGCATTTGCTGTCATACGATCTGCATGCTCGATAATATATACTTTTTTATTTGCTTCTAATCCTGTTTTTGAAAACTCTTCTTGTAAATCGTGAATTTGCTGTTTTTTAATAGATAATCCATCTGGTTTTACAATATGTAAGTTTGGGTAGTTACCTGAATCAATTCGGCGACAATTCGTACATACATGACAAGGCTCTACACCATTTCTTTGTGAACAGAGGAAACTTTTTGCCATTTGAATTGCTGTGGCGAACTTCCCAGTCCCTTTCCCTCCCTCTAACAAGTAAGCGTGGGATATACGCTCTTTTGCAATGCTATTCATCAACATTTTGACACCGATGGGCTGTATAGCAGAAAGCTGCTCCCACGTATTTATCATACTGCATACCTCACTTATTTCATTCTTTCCTTCTATTATAACAATTTATCTTCTATAATCTGAACAACTTCTTCTATAAGTTTTTTCATTGGTTGATCAGCATTTACTAATACAATACGATTAGAAAAACGCTCTACAACTTGTAAATACCCTTCACGCACACGTTTATGGAAAGAGATATCTTCCATATCTAGTCGATTTACTTCACGTCCTGCATCTTTTTCAATTCGTGCTAAACCTACCTCTGGCTCAATATCTAAATAGATTGTTAAACTAGGCATACAATCTTCCGTTGCGAAACGATTAATTTCAAATACTTTATCCATACCTAAGCCTCTTGCATACCCTTGATACGCTAAAGAGCTATCTATAAAACGATCACATAGTACAAGATAGTTTTCCTCAAGTGCCGGCATAACTTTTTCCACTAAATGTTGTCTACGTGCAGCAGCATATAAGAGCGCCTCTGTACGTGCCTCCATCATCGTATACTCTTGTTTATGTAAAATTGTTCTAATATCTTCAGAAATTGCAATACCACCCGGTTCCCTGGTCGCCATTACCTTTTGTGCCTTTTGCTCAAAATATGGTAATAAACTTTTAATTAATGTTGTTTTACCCGAACCTTCTGGTCCTTCAATTGTTACAAATAATCCCTTCATCCTAAAACCTACTTTCTATATCATACACGTTCATATATTTCGTACTACCTTGAAAACGAGCCCCTGTTTTCTCTAAATGAGTAATTTGCTTTGTATGTTCTTGAGTAATTCTCTCTCCATACATGATCAATGGAATTCCAGGTGGATACGGAATCACCATTTCTGCCGCTATCATACCAACGGCTTCTTCTAGAGATACTAGCTTCGTTTCGTATCTCTCTAATTGTTTATACGTATACGGTAAAGGGGAAATTTCCCCTTTATAAGTATAACGAATTGATGCTGTCTTGTCTTTTACCTTATATTGCTGCAAAGCTACTCGAATTATCTCTATAGCTTTCATATACCCCTCATTTACTTGTAACGGTAATATAAATAGGACGTTATATGGATCTGCCATTTCCGTATATATACCGACCTTTTCAAATACAGACTGTAATTCATATCCCGATAACTGACAGCGAGTTTGCACCGTAACCTTTAATTCATCTTGCGATGGATATTGCAAGATGGCTATTTGTGGGATAGATCGCAATCCTTCTTTAAATCGGCGTAAAAACTCAACGATTTCATCATGGCCCTCTTCCTTTATAACTGCTATTGCAAAGCGTGCTATATCAAGAGAAGCCATAATTGGATACGATGGGCTACTAGATTGTAGCATACTTAAATAGGAGGAAACTTTTTCTTCGCTCACCAAACGGCTATTTATATGTAAATAAGATCCCATTGTCATCGCAGGTAATGTTTTATGTGCGGAATGAACCACAATATCCGCACCATAAACTAATGCTGACTTCGGGAAGGGGTCCCCTATACAAAAATGTGCCCCATGGGCTTCATCTACTAGAACAGGAATTTTATGTGCATGTGCGTAAGCGATACTTACCTCTAAATCAATTCCCATACCATAGTAATTAGGATGTGTTAAAATAAGTGCTTTTGCATTTGGATACTTTGTAATTGCCTCCTTAATAATGTCATCATGAACACCTACTGGTACGTCATATACTTCATCAATCCATGGGTTTAAAAAGACCGGATTAGCCCCTGCTAATTTCAAACCATTAATGATTGATTTATGACAATTTCTTTGTACGAGGACAATATCATGTTCGCCGCAGCAAGACAAAATCATTGCTAAATTTCCAACTGTTGAACCATTAATTAAAAAATAACTTTTGTGCACGCCATATACTTCAGCTAATAATTGCTGTGCTTCATCTATACATTCAAATGGACTATGTAAATCATCTAATCCTGTTAACTCTGTTACATCAATCGATAATATGTCCTTAAACCCCCCTGAAGCTTTCTGAGGGAAGTTTAAACCATTCTTATGACCTGGAACATGAAAAGATAGTAGTCGCCTTTCTTTAAATTCCATTAACGCCTCATATAAAGGCATACGATTTTGATTCATATACATCTCTTCCTTATTATTCATTCTGTATCTATTATACAGATATTAGTGCAAAAAAAATAATAGGCATAATGCCTATTTAAAAATATGATACTTCTAATTTTCGCAGTTGTTTTAAATAATGTATATACTTCGGGTCATTTGTCTCAGTATTCACCAGATTTCTTTCGCACTCGTAACATATTAAATTATTATATACATATATTCCTTCTTCTCTTTTTGTCTCACAAACGATGCAAATTTCACTTGGTAATTTCATAATCTTTCCTCCCTTTTTAAGTAAACATATTATATACCTCTATTCCTTAACAAATTTCCGGAAAATATACATCAATTTCTTATATAATATGATTTACTCTTGGGCAACGTGTTTGTATTACTTATGTATTCCCTTTACTTCTTTCGTGTACTGTTTAAAAACAAAAAAACACAAGTCAAAAGACTTGTGTTTTTATCTTGCTTGGCGACGTCCTACTCTCACAGGGACAAGGTCCCAACTACCATCGGCGCTAGAGAGCTTAACTTCCGTGTTCGGTATGGGAACGGGTGTGACCTCTCTGCCATCATCACCAAACTATGAAGGCATATTCCTTCAAAACTAGATAACATTTGCTTCATATTATATGGTTAAGTCCTCGATCTATTAGTATTCGTCAGCTCCACATGTCACCATGCTTCCACCTCGAACCTATCAACCTGATCATCTTTCAGGGATCTTACTAGCTTACGCTATGGGAAATCTCATCTTGAGGGGGGCTTCATGCTTAGATGCTTTCAGCACTTATCCCTTCCGCACATAGCTACCCAGCTATGCCCTTGGCAGAACAACTGGTACACCAGCGGTGCGTCCATCCCGGTCCTCTCGTACTAAGGACAGCTCCTCTCAAATTTCCTGCGCCCACGACGGATAGGGACCGAACTGTCTCACGACGTTCTGAACCCAGCTCGCGTACCGCTTTAATGGGCGAACAGCCCAACCCTTGGGACCGACTACAGCCCCAGGATGCGATGAGCCGACATCGAGGTGCCAAACCTCCCCGTCGATGTGGACTCTTGGGGGAGATAAGCCTGTTATCCCCGGGGTAGCTTTTATCCGTTGAGCGATGGCCCTTCCATGCGGAACCACCGGATCACTAAGCCCGACTTTCGTCCCTGCTCGACTTGTAGGTCTCGCAGTCAAGCTCCCTTATGCCTTTGCACTCTACGAATGATTTCCAACCATTCTGAGGGAACCTTTGGGCGCCTCCGTTACACTTTAGGAGGCGACCGCCCCAGTCAAACTGCCCACCTGACACTGTCTCCCGGGTCGATAAGACCCGTAGGTTAGAATTTCAATACAGTCAGGGCGGTATCCCACCAGCGCCTCCACCGAAGCTAGCGCTCCGGTTTCAATGGCTCCCGCCTATCCTGTACAAACTGTACCAAAATTCAATATCAGGCTACAGTAAAGCTCCACGGGGTCTTTCCGTCCTGTCGCGGGTAACCTGCATCTTCACAGGTACTATAATTTCACCGAGTCTCTGGTTGAGACAGTGCCCAAATCGTTACACCTTTCGTGCGGGTCGGAACTTACCCGACAAGGAATTTCGCTACCTTAGGACCGTTATAGTTACGGCCGCCGTTTACTGGGGCTTCAGTTCAGAGCTTCGCTTACGCTAACCCCTCTCCTTAACCTTCCAGCACCGGGCAGGTGTCAGCCCCTATACTTCGCCTTACGGCTTCGCAGAGACCTGTGTTTTTGCTAAACAGTCGCTTGGGCCTATTCACTGCGGCTTTCCGTTAAGAAAGCACCCCTTCTCCCGAAGTTACGGGGTCATTTTGCCGAGTTCCTTAACCAGAGTTCTCTCGCACACCTTAGGATTCTCTCCTCGCCTACCTGTGTCGGTTTGCGGTACAGGCACCTTTTATCTCGCTAGAAGCTTTTCTTGGCAGCGGGGAATCAAAGACTTCGCTCCATAAGGAGCTTCCCCATCACAGCTCAGCCTTCACGATAAGCGGATTTGCCTACTTATCAGCCTAACTGCTTGGACGTGCACAACCAATCGCACGCTTCTTCTATCCTTCTGCGTCCCTCCATTGCTCAAACGATAAAGAGGTGGTACAGGAATATCAACCTGTTGTCCATCGCCTACGCCTGTCGGCCTCGGCTTAGGTCCTGACTAACCCTGAGCGGACGAGCCTTCCTCAGGAAACCTTAGGCATTCGGTGGACGGGATTCTCACCCGTCTTTCGCTACTCATACCGGCATTCTCACTTCTAAGCGCTCCACCAGTCCTTCCGGTCTGACTTCACTGCACTTAGAACGCTCCCCTACCACTGATACCATTGGTATCAATTCGCAGCTTCGGTGGTGTATTTAGCCCCGGTACATTTTCGGCGCAGAGTCACTCGACTAGTGAGCTATTACGCACTCTTTAAATGGTGGCTGCTTCTGAGCCAACATCCTAGTTGTCTAAGCAACTCCACATCCTTTTCCACTTAATACACACTTTGGGACCTTAGCTGGCGATCTGGGCTGTTTCCCTCTTGACTACGGATCTTATCACTCGCAGTCTGACTCCTAAGGATAAGTCATTGGCATTCGGAGTTTGACTGAATTCGGTAATCCGATGAGGACCCCTAGTTCAATCAGTGCTCTACCTCCAAGACTCTTACACTTAAGGCTAGCCCTAAAGCTATTTCGGGGAGAACCAGCTATCTCCAGGTTCGATTGGAATTTCTCCGCTACCCACACCTCATCCCCGCACTTTTCAACGTGCGTGGGTTCGGGCCTCCATTCAGTGTTACCTGAACTTCACCCTGGACATGGGTAGATCACCTGGTTTCGGGTCTACGACCACGTACTAAACGCCCTATTCAGACTCGCTTTCGCTGCGGCTCCGCCTCTTCAGCTTAACCTCGCACGGGATCGTAACTCGCCGGTTCATTCTACAAAAGGCACGCCATCACCCATTAACGGGCTCTGACTATTTGTAGGCACACGGTTTCAGGATCTCTTTCACTCCCCTTCCGGGGTGCTTTTCACCTTTCCCTCACGGTACTGGTTCACTATCGATCACTAGGGAGTATTTAGCCTTGGGAGATGGTCCTCCCAGATTCCGACGGAATTTCACGTGTTCCGCCGTACTCAGGATACATTCAAGAGAGAACGAAGTTTCGACTACGGGGTTGTTACCCTCTGTGACGGACCTTTCCAGGTCGCTTCGTCTACCTCGTTCCTTTGTAACTCCGTATAGAATGTCCTACAACCCCAAGAGGCAAGCCTCTTGGTTTGGGCTAGATTCCGTTTCGCTCGCCGCTACTCAGGAAATCGCATTTGCTTTCTCTTCCTCCAGGTACTTAGATGTTTCAGTTCCCTGGGTCTGTCTTCCATACCCTATGTATTCAGGTAAGGATACCATACCATTACGTATAGTGGGTTTCCCCATTCGGAAATCTTCGGATCAAAGCTTACTTACAGCTCCCCGAAGCATATCGGCGTTAGTCCCGTCCTTCATCGACTCCTAGTGTCAAGGCATCCACCGTGCGCCCTTTCTAACTTAACCAAACTAAAATTAAAAAAATATGAGCTACACTGTTATCTAGTTTTCAAAGAACATACCATTTGCTATATAAAATAGCTTTTTGGTGGAGCCTAGCGGGATCGAACCGCTGACCTCCTGCGTGCAAGGCAGGCGCTCTCCCAGCTGAGCTAAGGCCCCGTAAAATGTATGGTGGGCCTAAATGGACTCGAACCATCGACCTCACGCTTATCAGGCGTGCGCTCTAACCAGCTGAGCTATAGGCCCATACAAATTGCGGAATTTATTTATATCATATTCCTATTTAAGAGTCAATACTTATATTGAACTCTCAAAACTAAACGAAAACGAAACACGGAAACTTATATTGACGAACAGTGTTCATCAATTCTCCATAGAAAGGAGGTGATCCAGCCGCACCTTCCGATACGGCTACCTTGTTACGACTTCACCCCAATCATCTGTCCCACCTTAGGCGGCTGGCTCCATAAAGGTTACCCCACCGACTTCGGGTGTTACAAACTCTCGTGGTGTGACGGGCGGTGTGTACAAGGCCCGGGAACGTATTCACCGCGGCATGCTGATCCGCGATTACTAGCGATTCCAGCTTCATGTAGGCGAGTTGCAGCCTACAATCCGAACTGAGAACGGTTTTATGAGATTAGCTCCACCTCGCGGTCTTGCAGCTCTTTGTACCGTCCATTGTAGCACGTGTGTAGCCCAGGTCATAAGGGGCATGATGATTTGACGTCATCCCCACCTTCCTCCGGTTTGTCACCGGCAGTCACCTTAGAGTGCCCAACTTAATGATGGCAACTAAGATCAAGGGTTGCGCTCGTTGCGGGACTTAACCCAACATCTCACGACACGAGCTGACGACAACCATGCACCACCTGTCACTCTGCTCCCGAAGGAGAAGCTCTATCTCTAGAGTTTTCAGAGGATGTCAAGACCTGGTAAGGTTCTTCGCGTTGCTTCGAATTAAACCACATGCTCCACCGCTTGTGCGGGCCCCCGTCAATTCCTTTGAGTTTCAGCCTTGCGGCCGTACTCCCCAGGCGGAGTGCTTAATGCGTTAACTTCAGCACTAAAGGGCGGAAACCCTCTAACACTTAGCACTCATCGTTTACGGCGTGGACTACCAGGGTATCTAATCCTGTTTGCTCCCCACGCTTTCGCGCCTCAGTGTCAGTTACAGACCAGAAAGTCGCCTTCGCCACTGGTGTTCCTCCATATCTCTACGCATTTCACCGCTACACATGGAATTCCACTTTCCTCTTCTGCACTCAAGTCTCCCAGTTTCCAATGACCCTCCACGGTTGAGCCGTGGGCTTTCACATCAGACTTAAGAAACCACCTGCGCGCGCTTTACGCCCAATAATTCCGGATAACGCTTGCCACCTACGTATTACCGCGGCTGCTGGCACGTAGTTAGCCGTGGCTTTCTGGTTAGGTACCGTCAAGGTGCCAGCTTATTCAACTAGCACTTGTTCTTCCCTAACAACAGAGTTTTACGACCCGAAAGCCTTCATCACTCACGCGGCGTTGCTCCGTCAGACTTTCGTCCATTGCGGAAGATTCCCTACTGCTGCCTCCCGTAGGAGTCTGGGCCGTGTCTCAGTCCCAGTGTGGCCGATCACCCTCTCAGGTCGGCTACGCATCGTTGCCTTGGTGAGCCGTTACCTCACCAACTAGCTAATGCGACGCGGGTCCATCCATAAGTGACAGCCGAAGCCGCCTTTCAATTTCGAACTATGCAGTTCAAAATATTATCCGGTATTAGCCCCGGTTTCCCGGAGTTATCCCAGTCTTATGGGCAGGTTACCCACGTGTTACTCACCCGTCCGCCGCTAACTTCATAAGAGCAAGCTCTTAATCCATTCGCTCGACTTGCATGTATTAGGCACGCCGCCAGCGTTCATCCTGAGCCAGGATCAAACTCTCCAATAAAGTTAGTTTGTCTAGCATCTAAAAATAAAAATTGACGTTTCACGTTGTTTGTTTCGTTTAGTTTTCAAAGTTCAATGTCACGTTTCAGCGACTTTTATAATTTAACATTTCGACTTGAATCTGTCAACAACTTTTTTCTTTCGTTCCTGACGACGCTTATTAATTTATCATATTACTAATCGATAAGTCAACGCTTTTTTAAAAAATGCCAAAATAAATTTATCTTGGCATTATATATAACTTAATAATCACTATTGCAGCAACACCTGGCACCCCTAATAAACTTGATACTGTAGCTGTGCCTATGTTAATTGGAATATGAAAATCAAAATATGTCCCTGCAACATTCACAATGAACAGTAACGCTATACCTAAGGTGACATGAAAGAGTGCTTTCCCTATAAAACGTATTGGTTTAGCAGAAACACCAAAAATAAGAAAAATAAAAACCAAAGCAAGAATGCCAATAATAATAATTGTAGAATTCATTTTTTCCTCCTTATGAATGACCTATACATATCCATTTGTATGGGACAAGACAATAAAAAAGAACATCTATAACATAACTCCTATCACTTCATCTTTATAACCTTTAATCAGTAATATTTCTTCTAAGCACTAACAATTAGATACAACTAATTCCATTCCCGCCTTTTCTTTCTCCTCTTTATACCCCAAAAATAAAGTAGCCCTGTTACTCACAAGTAAATCGATAAAAAGCAAAAGGCCCCGCTTTAAAAAGCAGGACCTTTTACCATTGTTCCATTTTCACCGGACGACGTTTCGCTTCTTTTAACAAGAAAAAATATTTCGCCTCTGCTATTTTTAAAGAACAAAGTACATCTTGAGACGGCTCAACACTTTGTTCAACCAGTCTCTTCTGACGTAGCCATTCATTCTTTACCTTTTCTAATAATACAATTAACTTATCGTCATACTCTTTACGCAACTTACCCTTTTTTTGAAAGAACATTTTCCCTTCTCCTCTTATATTTCTCTACGGCCTTCTAAAGCTTTTGATAGCGTTACTTCATCTGCATATTCTAAATCTCCACCAACTGGCAGACCATGTGCAATACGAGTTACTTTAATTCCTGTTGGCTTTAAGAGGCGGGATATGTACATCGCTGTAGCTTCCCCTTCAATATTAGGGTTTGTTGCTAATATCACTTCTTGTACTGTTTCATCTTGTAGTCTCTTTAATAACTGCGGGATATTAATATCCTCTGGTCCAATTCCCTCCATTGGAGAAATGGCACCACGCAAAACATGATATACACCTTGATATTCTTTCATTTTTTCCATCGCAATTACATCTTTCGGCTCTTGTACTACACAAACAACCGATTGATCTCTATGCGAATCGTCACAAATATAACAAGGATCGCGGTCAGTGATATGCCCGCATATAGAACAATACGCTAAATCTCGCTTCGCATTCACAAGTGCTTTTGCAAAACCTAGTACATCATCCTCTTTCATATCTAACACGAAAAATGCCAATCGAACCGCTGTTTTCGGTCCGATTCCTGGCAACTTCATAAAACTATCGATTAATTTTGATATCGGTTCTGGATAATGCATATATCAATATCCTCCTAGAACATTCCACCTGGTAAGTTCATGCCTTTTGTAAATTTGCCCATTGTAGAGTTTGAAAGTTCATCAACCTTTTTAAGTGCATCATTCGTTGCAGCTAATACTAAGTCTTGTAACATTTCAATATCTTCTGGATCTACAACTTCTTCTTTAATTTTCACTTCAAGAACTTGCTTATGGCCATTTGTGATAACAGTAACCATTCCGCCACCAGCTGTACCTTCAACTGTTTTTTCGCCAAGCTCTTCTTGTGCCTTCGCCATGTCTTTTTGCATCTTTTGCATTTGTTTCATCATATTATTCATATTTCCCATTCCGCCACGCATCATAATTAATTCCTCCTCATTATTATTACTCTTTTATTTCAATAAGTTCTGGCCCTACTAATTTTACAGCCTCTTCTATAAGAGGATCTTCTTTTTGTTCTGGGCTTTCTTCAGAATCCCCGCCTTCGCGTTGTAAAAAGTCTTCACGAATTTTACCCCATTCACTTTTTGGGATAGCAATCATATTTAACCTTTTACTTAACAATTCAAAAAGAGTTTGTTCCAATGTATCCATCGCTTCTCGATTTTCACTAGCCATTTTGCAATGAATCTCATATTGAAATGCTAACACATAGGTATCATCCGAAGCCGCAACTGGTTCACTATTTTCTAATAAAACAGCAAATGCTACTTTGTTATGTGACTTGAGCCTTCCTAACAATTCGCCCCATACAGCTTTTAACTGTTCTAAATCTTGACGCTTCGCTTGCTTTAACACTTCATTCACACGTCCAACAGGAATTTTCATACTTCCTGTTCGTACCGGTTTTGGTGTTGCCCGCGTCTCTCTTACTTCCTGCTGCATACCAGCTGGCACGCCATTCTTTTTAACTTGCTCTAACTCTTTCTCCAGTTGCTGCATCCTGTTCATAATCGCTTGTAAACGATCTGCGCCGTTTGCTTGCATCATAAACTGCTGACACAGTTGCACCATAACAACTTCCAAGAATATTCTTGGATGGTTTGTCCACTTCATCTCCTGTTGTCCCTTACTAAGGGTATGAATAATTTCATAGATTACTTCCGGTTGCATTTCTTCACTTAACGTACGGAATTGATCATCTACAATTACCCGTTCCAACATATGTTCTAATTGTGGTGAAGTTTGATATAAAAGCATATCACGATAGTAGTAAATGAAATCCTCCATAAAGCGAACTGGATCTTTCCCTTTACTCATCATCTCATCTATAATACGTAACGCTCTTGATACATCATTTTCACGTATACATTCTACCAGGTCACCTAAATATCGCTGAGATACAGATCCCGTTACAGCTAAAACATCTTCGCTCGTCACCTTCTCATCACTATAAGAAATAGCTTGATCGATAAGACTGAGCGCATCACGCATACCACCTTCAGCGGCACGCGCTACGATTTGTAATGCTTCAGCTTCTACTTGCGTACCCTCATTTGTCACGACTGTCGATAACCTCTCAACGATATCATTTACTGATATCTTTCGAAACTCAAAACGCTGACAACGTGAAATAATTGTAGCTGGAATCTTATGCGGTTCTGTTGTCGCCAGAATAAAAATAACATGCCCTGGCGGCTCTTCTAAAGTTTTCAAAAGCGCATTAAAGGCACCCATAGAAAGCATGTGAACTTCATCAATAATGTATACTTTATATCCTACAGCACTTGGAGCATATTTTACTTTATCTCTTATATCTCGAATTTCATCTACACCGTTATTTGAAGCCGCATCAATTTCTAATACATCTGAAATAGATCCTTGTGTAATTCCTAAACAAGAAGGACATTCATTACAAGGTTCAGCTACCGGGGCGTGTTCACAGTTAATTGCCTTTGCAAATACTTTTGCAATTGTCGTTTTCCCTGTTCCCCTCGGACCAGAAAACAAATAAGCATGTGAAGCTTTCTCTTGAAGAAGGGCATTTTGCAACGTTTTTGTCACGTGCTTTTGACCGACTACATCTTCGAATTTTTGCGGTCTCCATGTTCGGTATAACGCTTGGTATGACACGAAAATACGGCCTCCCTCAAAGGTTATTATCTCATTTATTATAACCCATTCTGTTTATAGATTCCAAAAGTTATTTTCCATACAAAAAACTCACCTTTATATTAAGGTGAGTTTTGTATACATATATAACTGCCGTGCACCTTCTGTCGATTACGTACCATAAGCGTTACTCAAGCAGTTAGCTCGGTTCAGGCACTCCTGCGGCACACGAGAAAACCCGCTTATTGCTGCTTCCTTCCGGACCTGACAAGGTTCACGGGGTCCCGTTGCGCAGGACCCAAACGTCAACACCACTTACTTAAGGCAGACCTTACAGCAGCATAACCTCGAGAAGGGATTCAGCCTCGCTAGAGCGGATTGCGAGTATAGGGCACCGCTACCTCCCCGCTTAGCACGGCAAAGTTAAAACCAATATTCGGTTGCCTTGGATAAGGCATTATCAGTATAACTTGTTTTTTTACAAAATGCAAATACGTTAGTTATCATTACTTTTCTCTAGTTTTTTCGCTTCTTTTCTTTTCTTACGAAGCTCCCTAAAAAAAATCGTTAACAACGTACCACATTCCTCTTCAAGTACACCAGCCACTACTTCACACTGATGATTAAAACGCTCATCAGTTAAAAGATTCATCAATGTACCTGCACATCCACCTTTTGGATCGCTCGCTCCATATACAACCCGTTTTACACGCGATAAAACAATTCCCCCTGCACACATTGGACAAGGTTCTAATGTTACATATAACGTTGCATCTTCTAAACGCCATGTCCCTAATTTTTTGCAAGCTTCATCAATAGCTAAGAGCTCGGCGTGAGCTATTGATCTCTGTTCAGTTTCTCTTAAGTTATGCGCGACACTAATCACTTCACCATCTAGCACAATTACAGCACCAATTGGTACTTCTTGTATTGCCTCTGCCTTCTTTGCTTCCTCTATTGCTAACTGCATAAAATATATATCTCGCTCCATAATATAGTCCTTTCACCAAAAATAAAATACACTTTTTCATTTCTTGCAGGTGGGATAACTTTTGCAAATTCAATCCAACCTAAAGAAGAAAGAGAGGGAATTACATATGAAAAATACTGCCTTACTCATTATCGATATGATTAATGATTTTCAATTCTCCCACGGACCCATCCTGGCACAGAAATGTGAAATTATAAAGAACCCCATTCTACAATTAAAGGACACCATGAAATCATTGGGCTATCCAATAATTTATGTCAATGATCACTATCAACTTTGGAGATCTGATATTAATCAACTTATTACTCATTGTACAAATAAGTATAGTAAAAATATTATCGAGGCCATTGCTCCGCATACTGACGATTACATTTTTATTAAACCACATTACTCTGCTTTTTATGAAACACCTTTGAATTCTTTATTAGGATATTTAAAAATCGAAAATCTCATTTTAACAGGAATTGCCGGGAACATATGCATCCTTTTTACAGCTAATGATGCCCATATGAGAAATTATACACTTTATGTACCACGGGATTGCATCGCTTCTAATAACGAGCAAGATAATGAACATGCTTTAAAAATAATGGAGGCCACATTAAAGGCAAATATTGTACCGTCATCCCAAATAAAATTTAATTAATACATATCTATTTTCTAACTTTTTATATCAAATTAGTCCGCTGGCTCCCCTCTTGTGCTACAATAATTCTGTTTTGTGTTTTTAGTAGTCACGGTAAATCACTGATTGAAAGGAGGAAACAGCGTGACCGGAGTACCATTTATCACGGTTGAAGGACCAATTGGTGTTGGAAAAACTTCACTTGCGAAGGAACTTTCAACTCACATGCAACTCCACTTACTAAAAGAGATTGTTGATGAAAATCCTTTTTTAGGAAAATTTTATGAAGACATCGACGAATGGAGTTTTCAAACAGAGATGTTCTTTCTTTGTAATAGATACAAACAACTAGAGGATATTAACATAAAGTATTTAAATCAAAGGAAGCCTGTAGTAGCAGATTATCATATATTTAAAAATTTAATTTTTGCATCCCGTACATTAAAAGATTCTCAATATGACAAGTACATGCAAATTTATCGCATTCTTACGCAAGATATGCCTGTACCAAATGTCATCGTTTATTTAACAGCGAGCCTAGAAACATTACAAAAACGAATTGCGATGCGCGGAAGAGAATTCGAAAAAAATATGGATCCAAATTACTTACTACAGCTTACAAAAGATTACGAAACAGCAATGGATGCTTTCAAAAAGGACCATCCAGATATTCCAGTATTGAAATTTAATGGAGACGATATGGATTTTGTAAGAAATCCTGATGATTTAAATGTCATCTTATCCGCTCTTCAAAATACTCTCTTGAAGGAGTCGAAATAACAATGAATTTAAGGCAAAAATATGATATACCAAATGATGCAGTTATCACTATTGCTGGAACAGTAGGTGTCGGTAAATCCACTATGACAACTGCATTAGCTAACGCTTTAGGTTATCGTACATCTTTTGAAAAAGTAGATTCCAACCCATATTTGGACAAGTTCTATGCTGATTTCACACGCTGGAGCTTTCACTTACAAGTGTACTTTTTAGCAGAACGATTTAAAGAACAAAAAAGAATTTTCGAATATGGTGGCGGTTTTGTTCAAGACCGTTCTATCTATGAGGACACTGGTATTTTCGCAAAGATGCATCACGAAAAAGGTACAATGACTGAAACTGATTATGAAACATACAAAGGTTTATTTGATGCTATGGTCATGACTCCTTACTTCCCTCATCCAGACTTATTAATTTACCTAGAAGGTTCGTTTGATGATATTGTCGATCGTATTCAAGAACGAGGACGTCCAATGGAGCAGCAAACACCAATTGAGTATTGGAAAGAGATGCATGGACGTTACGATAACTGGATTAATAACTTTAATTCATGCCCTATTTTACGATTAAACATTAATGAATACGATATTTTAAAAGATGGCGATTCAATCGAACCAATCATTAAAAAAATTGGACATTTTTTAAAACAAACACGTAAACTTGTAAAATAAAAAACCCGTGCATATGCACGGGTTTTCCTATGAAATTACTTTTTCTTTTTCGTTGGAGCAATAATTTCACTCTCTGGCTTTCCAGCATTAATACGCTGACGAACAGTACTCGTACTAATATCATATGTTTCAGCAATCTCTTTAACGGTCATTTCTTTCCCATTAATTACTGCTGTTAGTAATTTCCCTGTACGTTTTGGAGTTACTTCTTTTTGCACAGCTGGTTTTTCAGCTTCTTTTGGCACCTCTACTTTTTTTGCAACCTGTTTCACATCACAAGTGCAACCACAAAGTTTACGGAATGTATCATCACTTATAATGCGCGACACATTTGCACCACTGTTTAAAATTCTATTGTTCTTACAGACAGGACATTGTACATAATATAAAGTTTTTCCATCTAAAGGAAACGTTTGTATAATAAGATCCATGTTAACTCCTTTCATATCTATGAAGATAATCATCGGAATATGAGTGTGTAATAAGGACACTATATCCTTATATCATACTTTACGATTGGTTTTAAAATAAAAACTCGTTACGTGTTGGTAACGAGTTCTCCAATCTCCACTTATATGCGCTGTTGTCAATTATATCTGGAGGAGGTAGAGGGATTCGAACCCCCGCGCGACTCTCGCCGCCTGTCGGTTTTCAAGACCGATCCCTTCAGCCAGACTTGGGTATACCTCCATATTGACATCAAATATAATATCAAAAGAAAAACAGTTAGTCAACCCTACTATAATAAATTATGAGGAAAGGAAAATTTTACTTTCCCTCTCCTTTATGACACCGCTGACAACGCCCATAATTACCAATCACTCATACCGATGAATGTTTTAACTTATTTAATAACTGTTTTTCCTCCCATATAAGGGCGAAGAACTTCTGGAATTATAATTGTACCATCTTCTTGTTGGTAGTTCTCTAAAATAGCTGCCACTGTACGTCCAATTGCAAGACCAGATCCATTTAGTGTATGAACATGTTCCGGTTTACCATTTGGCTCACGGCGGAAACGGATATTCGCACGTCTCGCTTGGAAGGCCTCAAAATTACTACAAGAAGAAATTTCACGATATGTGCCATAGCTTGGAATCCATACTTCAATATCGTATTTCTTCGCTGCTGTAAATCCTAAATCTCCTGTGCACATGCTCATAACGCGATATGGCAACTCTAATAATTGTAACACGCGTTCTGCATCATTTGTTAATTTTTCTAACTCTTCATAAGAATCTTCTGGTTTTACGAACTTCACAAGCTCCACTTTATTAAACTGATGCTGACGGATTAAACCACGTGTATCACGACCAGCTGAACCTGCTTCAGAACGGAAACATGAGCTAAATGCCGCATATCGTATAGGCAATTGCTCTTTACTTAAAATCTCATCACGATGCATATTCGTTACAGGTACTTCAGCTGTTGGAATTAAGAAGTAATCCTCACTTTCAATACGGAATGCATCTTCTTCAAACTTCGGAAGTTGTCCTGTTCCTGTCATACTTGCACGGTTTACCATATACGGAGGTAATACTTCTTCATATCCATGCTCGTCAGTATGAAGATCAAGCATAAAGCTAATTAAAGCACGCTCTAATCTTGCACCAGCACCTTTGTAAAATACAAATCGGCTTCCTGTTACTTTCCCAGCACGTTCAAAATCTAAAATCCCTAAATCAGTAGCAAGATCCCAATGTGGTTTTGGTTCATAAGTAAATTCTTTCACTTCTCCCCAAGTACGCGCTACTACATTATCATCCTCTGTTTCGCCAACTGGAGCAGATTCATGAGGGATATTCGGAATAGATAACATTAATCTTTCTAAGTCTTCTTCAACTGTACGAAGTTCATTATCAAGATCTTTTACTTTCTCCCCAACTTCACGCATTTCTAGAATTAGAGCTTCCGCATCTTTCTTTTCACGCTTCAATACAGAGATTTGTTGAGATACTTCGTTACGTTTACTTTTTAGTTCCTCTGTTTGAACAAGTAACTCTCTTCTTCTCGTATCCAGTTCTTCAAAGCGACCAAAATCAGTTAAATCTTCGCCTCTATGCTGTAATTTTGCCTTTACTTCTTCAAAATTTGTACGTAAAAATTTAATATCAAGCATTATATACTCCTCCTTTTATTTCATAAAACACAAAAAACTCCCGTCCCTATATAAAGGGACGGGAGTTAACCCGCGTTGCCACCCTAGTTGAAAGCATTACTACTTTCCTCTCAAGTAGAAATAACGGCTCTTCACCGGGAATGCTTACTAATCAAAAGATATTCCACATTCCATTCCAGGATGGATTCACAAACTGTTTCTATCGATTTCCACCAACCATCGACTCTCTATAAGAAACAACATTTGTTACTACTTCCTATCAACACGCTTATTTTATAAAATTGTTATCATCAATTTACTATAATCTTATACAAGTTGCAAGTTACTTATACAACTTTTTTCATTTTCGCTTCTTTTACCATTTCTACAAAGTATGCTGTCACACGATGATCATCCGTTAATTCTGGATGGAATGACGCAGCTAAAAACTGATTTTGTCTTACTGCTACCATTCGATCTCCATGTGTAGAAAGTACTTCAACATCATCAGCTACATTTACAACATACGGAGCACGGATAAATACACCAATAAAGTCCTCTCCCACACCTTTCATTGAAAGTGCAGCTTCAAAACTATCCTTTTGGCGTCCGAACGCATTGCGCTCAACCGTAATATCCATAGCACCAATATGTGCTTCTTCATAACCAATAAGTGTTTTCGCAAGAAGAATCATACCTGCACATGTACCAAACATTGGTTTACCAGACTTCGCAAATGTACGAAGAGGCTCCATGAAAGCATATTTGTCAATAAGACGGCGCATTGTTGTACTTTCACCGCCTGGTAAAATAAGACCATCAATCTCTTCAAGTTGTTCTATACGCTTTACAACAACAGCTTCTGCACCACTTGCCTCAACTGATTTCACATGCTCACGAACTGCACCTTGAAGACCTAGCACACCGATTTTCACCATTTTAAAGATCTCCTTTAATTACCATCCGCGCTCTTGCATGCGTTGTTCTGGTAATAACGTTGAAATTTCGACACCTTTCATTGCATTACCTAATCCTTTAGAAAGGCTTGCAATTAGTTCGTAATCTTCATAATGAGTCGTTGCTTCAACGATTGCACGTGCAAATTTCTCTGGGTTCTCTGATTTGAAAATACCAGATCCAACAAATACACCATCAGCACCAAGTTGCATCATTAACGCTGCATCTGCTGGTGTTGCTACACCACCTGCTGCAAAGTTTACAACTGGTAGGCGACCAAGGCGTTTAATTTCAAGTAGTACTTCATAAGGAGCACCAGTATTTTTTGCATATGTCATTAACTCATCTTCACGTAGATTTGCAACTTGACGGATTTCTGCATTGACTTGGCGCATATGACGCACTGCCTCTACAATGTTTCCTGTTCCTGGTTCACCTTTTGTACGAAGCATAGATGCACCTTCTGCAATACGACGTGCAGCTTCTCCGATATCGCGGCAACCACATACAAACGGAACTGTGTAATCACGTTTATTTAAATGGTATACTTCATCAGCAGGAGTTAATACTTCACTCTCATCGATATAGTCTACCCCTAATGATTCTAATACACGTGCTTCTACAAGGTGACCGATACGGCATTTTGCCATAACCGGAATTGATACAGCACCCATAACTTCTTCAACAATTGTTGGATCTGCCATACGAGAAACGCCACCTGCTGCACGAATATCTGCAGGTACACGCTCTAATGCCATAACAGCAACTGCACCTGCCTCTTCTGCAATCCTTGCTTGCTCGGCGTTAACTACGTCCATAATAACGCCGCCCTTTTGCATTTCTGCCATTCCACGTTTTACACGTTCTGTCCCTGTTACATTTGTCATGTACAAAAACCCCCCTAGGTGAATTGCTTTCCCCCGTTAAAGAAGAAAATTAAGAATACTCTTACATTCTACCACTAACTATCTGATGCTTGTCCACTACTTTTTCATAAAGTCGGTATGAAAAATAGGAATAAGAAAAAGCTCCTACAATGAGGAGCTTTTAAAACCAACCTTTTACTGTATCAACAGCACTATTCCACATACCACTAAAGAAAGAACCAATTCCGCGCATAGAACGTGTGAACCAGCCTGCCTCTTCTACTTCAGATTTTGTTATAAGGTCTACTTGTAATGATTTTCCTGATAAAAATCCGGGATCATTACTATCTTTAGACGTTACAACCATTTGGCCAAGTGCAACTCCCTTTTTCATAGGTGCTTCTTGTCCCTTATTTCCTTCTTTAAATTCTGTTTTATAAACGTCTTTACTTCCCTTTGGCACAGGAAGTGAAACAGCTTGCTTCGTTTGAACTGCTACATCTTTATCTTTCGCATTTTCAACTCTTACTGTTTCTTTTCCTTTGACCGAAGAACCTTTTTCGTACATTTTCTTCATTTCAAAGTTAGCAAAGCCATAATCATATAATTTCTTTGTCTCATCAAATCTTGCCGTGTGAGATTTTGTTTTAATAACTACAGAAATGAAACGCATACCATTTCTTTCAATCGTACCAGTGAAACAATCTCCTGCTTCTGGAGTTGATCCTGTTTTCAGACCATCTACGCCTTCGTATTCCTTAATTAACCCTTTTAACATCCAGTTCCAGTTAGGCATTTCGATCCGATCCGGAGTACCTTCACGGAATACTTTTTTTGAAATTTTTGCTATGTCTAATGTTTTAGGGAAATCTTGAATAAGACGTTGTGCTAAAATTGCTACATCTCTCGCAGACATTTTATTTTCTTCATCTGGAGTTGTCCCTTCAGGATGGTGTCCTTTTAAATCTTTGTTCGTTAAGCCCGTAGAATTTACAAACTTATAATTTTTTAATCCAAACTCTTTCGATTTATCATTCATCATTTTTACAAAGTCTACTTCTTTTCCAGCAACTGCTTCAGCTAACGCTATCGTTGCACCATTAGCAGAATAAATTGCCATTGCTTCGTATAGCTCTTTTACTGTATAAGATTCACCATTTCGTAGAGGCACGTTCGATAATGAACGATCTTGCGAAATGTTATACGCATATTCGGAAACCTTAACTTTTTGATCCCATTTTAGTTTCCCTTTCGCAATAGCCTCGTTCACTAGGTATTCACTCATCATTTTTGTCATACTAGCAATTGATAATAACTCATCTGCATTTTTTTGATATAAAATCTTCCCAGAATTCGCTTCTACTAAAATTGCCGCACCTGCTTCAATGTTTAAAGCGGCTCCTGTTTCTGCTGATGCATTGCTATATGGTACAAGCATGCTACAAGCTATTGTAAGCACTGTTACCAACGCAATGAATCTTTTGCAAAACATACCTTTCACTTTTGCTACCCCCAATATCTATGTACTCACATAACCGTTATTCTAACATAATCAAAAAAAAATAGACAGAGATATCAAATCTCTGTCTATTTGTATATAAGACATTATAATGAGTAGTTTGGAGCCTCTTTTGTAATCTGTACGTGATGAGGATGGCTTTCACGTAAACCTGCACCTGACATACGAATGAACTGTGCATTCTCACGTAAGAATTCTAAATTCTGTGCTCCGCAATATCCCATACCTGCACGTAATCCACCAACTAATTGATGAACTGTATCTGCTAAAGGTCCTTTATATGGTACGCGTCCTTCAATACCTTCAGGAACAAGTTTTTTGTTTCCTTCTTGGAAGTAACGATCTTTACTTCCTTTTTCCATCGCTCCAACAGAACCCATACCACGATATACTTTAAATTGGCGACCTTGGTAAATTTCAGTTTCTCCAGGGCTTTCAGCAACACCAGCAAACATACTACCTAGCATAACAACGTGTGCTCCTGCTGCTAAAGCTTTAACCATATCACCAGAGTACTTAACACCGCCATCAGCAATAACTGGAATACCGTGTTTACGAGCTTCTGTTGCACAATCATACACTGCTGTTAATTGTGGTACACCAACACCAGCTACAACACGCGTTGTACAAATAGAACCTGGTCCAATACCAACTTTAACTACGTTTGCACCAGCCTCAATTAATGCTTTCGTTGCTTCAGCTGTAGCAACATTTCCAGCGATAATATTTAGTGCTGGATATTTCGCACGAACTTCTTTTACCTTTTCAATAACACCTTTAGAATGCCCATGAGCTGTATCAAGTACAATTGCATCTACGCTAGCTTTTACTAATGCATCGATACGAAGCATAGCATCAGCCGTTACACCAACAGCTGCTCCAACTAATAAGCGTCCTTGCTTATCTTTAGCAGAGTTTGGGAATTCAATTACTTTTTCAATATCTTTTATTGTAATAAGCCCTTGTAATACACCGTTATTATCAACAAGAGGGAGCTTTTCAATTTTATACTTTTGTAGGATCTTTTCAGCTTCTTCCAGTGTAGTACCAACTGGAGCTGTAATTAACTGTTCTTTTGTCATTACGTCAGAAATTTTGATTGAGTAGTCTTGGATGAAACGCATATCACGATTTGTAATAATACCAACTAATTTTCGCTCATCTAAATTATTTACAACTGGTACACCTGAGATACGATATTTTCCCATAAGATGTTCTGCATCATATACTTGATGTTCTGGAGTTAAGAAGAAAGGATCTGAAATAACGCCGCTTTCAGAGCGCTTTACTTTATCAACTTGCTCTGCCTGTTGCTCAATAGACATATTCTTATGAATAATTCCTAAACCGCCTTGGCGAGCCATTGCAATAGCCATGTCAGCTTCTGTTACTGTATCCATTCCTGCACTAATTAACGGGATGTTTAGCTGTAAGCTTTCAGATAAAACTGTTTTAACACTTACTTCTCTTGGTAATATATCTGACCTCGCTGGTACAAGTAATACATCATCAAAAGTCAAACCTTCTTTAACAAATTTAGATTCCCACATAATTGTTCCCCCCATGATACCAGAAATTATTATTAGTAGCTTATCAATTGGTTAAAATACTGTCAAGGACGTATATATATGTTAGAATTTTTAGACAATAAAAGGAGCGTAATATATGCATCAAACACATTGCACTTGGCAGCAATTAAGTTTCTTTTTTTCATCTCAAAATGTACAACGTTATCTTGCCCGTTGTTATGAAAAATCCTCCATACAAGATGCTGAAAAAAAAAGTTTTGAAAACTGTTATCCCTTTATTTACTACTTAGAACACGGGAAAAATTATTATGAATTATATAAGGTGGCCCCCTTTTCGATTCAGCCAATGTTGTTATTTTATGGAATTAGCCAACTGTTTAAAGCTTGCTTGTTAACTATTGATCCTAACTACCCAGAATCAACTACTGTTTTAGCTCATGGCGTTACAACTCGTAAACGAAAAAAACAGGGGTATCAATTTTTAGAAGATGAGGTGAAAATACAGAAAAACGGATTGTTTACTCACGTTGCAGAACAACTGTTTCACATGAAACACTTAGAAGCGGAGAAGTTTAATATGTTAGAGCTAATGGGGAATATTCCTGAATTACAAAATTTGTTGCGCTATAGTCAAAAAGTATCAACTTTATATAAGATCGATTCAACAAATAAAAATGAGCTCTCCTTTTCAGTCAATATATTAGATCGATTACATATGACTAAAGAGCGATTTTCTCGTTACATCGAAACAACTTGTAAGCATTTATCAATACAACACGTACCTGAGAAAAATAATGAATTAAATTTGTTTTTTTCGGCACCTATTCAATCATGGAATCCTATGTATAGTACACCTTTATACTACGAGCATCTTACTGACACTTATTATTTACCACTTACAACCGAACCTAGAAACTCTAAACCAGTGTTGCCTGAGCTCCTTGTTCACTATTTATTGCTCTATAATTTAAGCATGATTTCTAGGTACGAAACAGATTGGTGGTATGACTTACTTGGAAGCTATGGCTCTGAAGATTATCCATTTATTTATCAGTTTCTCAATATTTCTGCTCAAAAAATCCCTTACTATATTTCAACATTTTTACTAACAGAACCGGGCCTATTTCATGGGAAATAAAAAAACACAAGTCAAAAGACTTGTGTTTTTATCTTGCTTGGCGACGTCCTACTCTCACAGGGACAAGGTCCCAACTACCATCGGCGCTAGAGAGCTTAACTTCCGTGTTCGGTATGGGAACGGGTGTGACCTCTCTGCCATCATCACCAAACTATGAAGGCATATTCCTTCAAAACTAGATAACATTTGCTTCATATTATATGGTTAAGTCCTCGATCTATTAGTATTCGTCAGCTCCACATGTCACCATGCTTCCACCTCGAACCTATCAACCTGATCATCTTTCAGGGATCTTACTAGCTTACGCTATGGGAAATCTCATCTTGAGGGGGGCTTCATGCTTAGATGCTTTCAGCACTTATCCCTTCCGCACATAGCTACCCAGCTATGCCCTTGGCAGAACAACTGGTACACCAGCGGTGCGTCCATCCCGGTCCTCTCGTACTAAGGACAGCTCCTCTCAAATTTCCTGCGCCCACGACGGATAGGGACCGAACTGTCTCACGACGTTCTGAACCCAGCTCGCGTACCGCTTTAATGGGCGAACAGCCCAACCCTTGGGACCGACTACAGCCCCAGGATGCGATGAGCCGACATCGAGGTGCCAAACCTCCCCGTCGATGTGGACTCTTGGGGGAGATAAGCCTGTTATCCCCGGGGTAGCTTTTATCCGTTGAGCGATGGCCCTTCCATGCGGAACCACCGGATCACTAAGCCCGACTTTCGTCCCTGCTCGACTTGTAGGTCTCGCAGTCAAGCTCCCTTATGCCTTTGCACTCTACGAATGATTTCCAACCATTCTGAGGGAACCTTTGGGCGCCTCCGTTACACTTTAGGAGGCGACCGCCCCAGTCAAACTGCCCACCTGACACTGTCTCCCGGGTCGATAAGACCCGTAGGTTAGAATTTCAATACAGTCAGGGCGGTATCCCACCAGCGCCTCCACCGAAGCTAGCGCTCCGGTTTCAATGGCTCCCGCCTATCCTGTACAAACTGTACCAAAATTCAATATCAGGCTACAGTAAAGCTCCACGGGGTCTTTCCGTCCTGTCGCGGGTAACCTGCATCTTCACAGGTACTATAATTTCACCGAGTCTCTGGTTGAGACAGTGCCCAAATCGTTACACCTTTCGTGCGGGTCGGAACTTACCCGACAAGGAATTTCGCTACCTTAGGACCGTTATAGTTACGGCCGCCGTTTACTGGGGCTTCAGTTCAGAGCTTCGCTTACGCTAACCCCTCTCCTTAACCTTCCAGCACCGGGCAGGTGTCAGCCCCTATACTTCGCCTTACGGCTTCGCAGAGACCTGTGTTTTTGCTAAACAGTCGCTTGGGCCTATTCACTGCGGCTTTCCGTTAAGAAAGCACCCCTTCTCCCGAAGTTACGGGGTCATTTTGCCGAGTTCCTTAACCAGAGTTCTCTCGCACACCTTAGGATTCTCTCCTCGCCTACCTGTGTCGGTTTGCGGTACAGGCACCTTTTATCTCGCTAGAAGCTTTTCTTGGCAGCGGGGAATCAAAGACTTCGCTCCATAAGGAGCTTCCCCATCACAGCTCAGCCTTCACGATAAGCGGATTTGCCTACTTATCAGCCTAACTGCTTGGACGTGCACAACCAATCGCACGCTTCTTCTATCCTTCTGCGTCCCTCCATTGCTCAAACGATAAAGAGGTGGTACAGGAATATCAACCTGTTGTCCATCGCCTACGCCTGTCGGCCTCGGCTTAGGTCCTGACTAACCCTGAGCGGACGAGCCTTCCTCAGGAAACCTTAGGCATTCGGTGGACGGGATTCTCACCCGTCTTTCGCTACTCATACCGGCATTCTCACTTCTAAGCGCTCCACCAGTCCTTCCGGTCTGACTTCACTGCACTTAGAACGCTCCCCTACCACTGATACCATTGGTATCAATTCGCAGCTTCGGTGGTGTATTTAGCCCCGGTACATTTTCGGCGCAGAGTCACTCGACTAGTGAGCTATTACGCACTCTTTAAATGGTGGCTGCTTCTGAGCCAACATCCTAGTTGTCTAAGCAACTCCACATCCTTTTCCACTTAATACACACTTTGGGACCTTAGCTGGCGATCTGGGCTGTTTCCCTCTTGACTACGGATCTTATCACTCGCAGTCTGACTCCTAAGGATAAGTCATTGGCATTCGGAGTTTGACTGAATTCGGTAATCCGATGAGGACCCCTAGTTCAATCAGTGCTCTACCTCCAAGACTCTTACACTTAAGGCTAGCCCTAAAGCTATTTCGGGGAGAACCAGCTATCTCCAGGTTCGATTGGAATTTCTCCGCTACCCACACCTCATCCCCGCACTTTTCAACGTGCGTGGGTTCGGGCCTCCATTCAGTGTTACCTGAACTTCACCCTGGACATGGGTAGATCACCTGGTTTCGGGTCTACGACCACGTACTAAACGCCCTATTCAGACTCGCTTTCGCTGCGGCTCCGCCTCTTCAGCTTAACCTCGCACGGGATCGTAACTCGCCGGTTCATTCTACAAAAGGCACGCCATCACCCATTAACGGGCTCTGACTATTTGTAGGCACACGGTTTCAGGATCTCTTTCACTCCCCTTCCGGGGTGCTTTTCACCTTTCCCTCACGGTACTGGTTCACTATCGATCACTAGGGAGTATTTAGCCTTGGGAGATGGTCCTCCCAGATTCCGACGGAATTTCACGTGTTCCGCCGTACTCAGGATACATTCAAGAGAGAACGAAGTTTCGACTACGGGGTTGTTACCCTCTGTGACGGACCTTTCCAGGTCGCTTCGTCTACCTCGTTCCTTTGTAACTCCGTATAGAATGTCCTACAACCCCAAGAGGCAAGCCTCTTGGTTTGGGCTAGATTCCGTTTCGCTCGCCGCTACTCAGGAAATCGCATTTGCTTTCTCTTCCTCCAGGTACTTAGATGTTTCAGTTCCCTGGGTCTGTCTTCCATACCCTATGTATTCAGGTAAGGATACCATACCATTACGTATAGTGGGTTTCCCCATTCGGAAATCTTCGGATCAAAGCTTACTTACAGCTCCCCGAAGCATATCGGCGTTAGTCCCGTCCTTCATCGACTCCTAGTGTCAAGGCATCCACCGTGCGCCCTTTCTAACTTAACCAAACTAAAATTAAAAAAATATGAGCTACACTGTTATCTAGTTTTCAAAGAACATACCATTTGCTATATAAAATAGCTTTTTGGTGGAGCCTAGCGGGATCGAACCGCTGACCTCCTGCGTGCAAGGCAGGCGCTCTCCCAGCTGAGCTAAGGCCCCGTAAAATGTATGGTGGGCCTAAATGGACTCGAACCATCGACCTCACGCTTATCAGGCGTGCGCTCTAACCAGCTGAGCTATAGGCCCATACAAATTGCGGAATTTATTTATATCATATTCCTATTTAAGAGTCAATACTTATATTGAACTCTCAAAACTAAACGAAAACGAAACACGGAAACTTATATTGACGAACAGTGTTCATCAATTCTCCATAGAAAGGAGGTGATCCAGCCGCACCTTCCGATACGGCTACCTTGTTACGACTTCACCCCAATCATCTGTCCCACCTTAGGCGGCTGGCTCCATAAAGGTTACCCCACCGACTTCGGGTGTTACAAACTCTCGTGGTGTGACGGGCGGTGTGTACAAGGCCCGGGAACGTATTCACCGCGGCATGCTGATCCGCGATTACTAGCGATTCCAGCTTCATGTAGGCGAGTTGCAGCCTACAATCCGAACTGAGAACGGTTTTATGAGATTAGCTCCACCTCGCGGTCTTGCAGCTCTTTGTACCGTCCATTGTAGCACGTGTGTAGCCCAGGTCATAAGGGGCATGATGATTTGACGTCATCCCCACCTTCCTCCGGTTTGTCACCGGCAGTCACCTTAGAGTGCCCAACTTAATGATGGCAACTAAGATCAAGGGTTGCGCTCGTTGCGGGACTTAACCCAACATCTCACGACACGAGCTGACGACAACCATGCACCACCTGTCACTCTGCTCCCGAAGGAGAAGCTCTATCTCTAGAGTTTTCAGAGGATGTCAAGACCTGGTAAGGTTCTTCGCGTTGCTTCGAATTAAACCACATGCTCCACCGCTTGTGCGGGCCCCCGTCAATTCCTTTGAGTTTCAGCCTTGCGGCCGTACTCCCCAGGCGGAGTGCTTAATGCGTTAACTTCAGCACTAAAGGGCGGAAACCCTCTAACACTTAGCACTCATCGTTTACGGCGTGGACTACCAGGGTATCTAATCCTGTTTGCTCCCCACGCTTTCGCGCCTCAGTGTCAGTTACAGACCAGAAAGTCGCCTTCGCCACTGGTGTTCCTCCATATCTCTACGCATTTCACCGCTACACATGGAATTCCACTTTCCTCTTCTGCACTCAAGTCTCCCAGTTTCCAATGACCCTCCACGGTTGAGCCGTGGGCTTTCACATCAGACTTAAGAAACCACCTGCGCGCGCTTTACGCCCAATAATTCCGGATAACGCTTGCCACCTACGTATTACCGCGGCTGCTGGCACGTAGTTAGCCGTGGCTTTCTGGTTAGGTACCGTCAAGGTGCCAGCTTATTCAACTAGCACTTGTTCTTCCCTAACAACAGAGTTTTACGACCCGAAAGCCTTCATCACTCACGCGGCGTTGCTCCGTCAGACTTTCGTCCATTGCGGAAGATTCCCTACTGCTGCCTCCCGTAGGAGTCTGGGCCGTGTCTCAGTCCCAGTGTGGCCGATCACCCTCTCAGGTCGGCTACGCATCGTTGCCTTGGTGAGCCGTTACCTCACCAACTAGCTAATGCGACGCGGGTCCATCCATAAGTGACAGCCGAAGCCGCCTTTCAATTTCGAACTATGCAGTTCAAAATATTATCCGGTATTAGCCCCGGTTTCCCGGAGTTATCCCAGTCTTATGGGCAGGTTACCCACGTGTTACTCACCCGTCCGCCGCTAACTTCATAAGAGCAAGCTCTTAATCCATTCGCTCGACTTGCATGTATTAGGCACGCCGCCAGCGTTCATCCTGAGCCAGGATCAAACTCTCCAATAAAGTTAGTTTGTCTAGCATCTAAAAATAAAAATTGACGTTTCACGTTGTTTGTTTCGTTTAGTTTTCAAAGTTCAACATCGCGTTTCAGCGACTTTCATAATATATCATAGTATATTATTTTCGTCAACAAGTTTTTTTCGATAACTTGTATCTCTCATTTGCTGACTCTGCCTATTATATACACTTTACTATTGCTATGCAAGTATTATTATAAAAAAATAAGAGGGGGAGAAATCCCCACTCTTATTCTTCAGAAGAAACCTCTTCGCTAATTTCTTCTTCTTCTTCATCCTTTTGTGCTTTTGCTACTGTCGCTACCTCTTGCTCATCCCCTAATCGAATTAGACGAACACCTTGTGTATTACGCCCCATTTGAGAGATTTGATCAACTGGCATACGAATAATAACACCCGCTACTGTAATTAACATAATGTCTTCTTCACCTGTTACAGACTTAACCGCTACTAATTTACCGTTCTTGTCTGTAATGTTACAAGTCTTCAGACCTTTACCACCACGACTCTGTAGTCGATACTCTTCAACCGGCGTACGCTTACCATACCCGTTCTTCGTTACGATTAAGACATTCGTATCCTCTTCAACAATTTCCATACCTACTACTTGGTCCTCTTCGCCTAGTGTAATAGCTTTTACACCAGCTGCATTACGGCCCATAGAACGTACATCCTGTTCATTGAAGCGAATCAACATACCGTTGCTTGTCCCTACGATAATATCTTTATCACCAGATGTTAAACGTACAGAAATTAATTCATCTTCTTCACGAAGCGAAATTGCAATTAAACCGTTCGTACGTATATTTGCAAATGATGAGAGCGGCGTTCTCTTAGAAATACCTTGTTTCGTTGTAAAGAATAAGAACTGGTCGTCACCAAATTCACGAATTGGAATAATAGCGTTGATCCACTCACCCTTATCTACCCCTAATAGATTAATAATTGGTATGCCTTTTGCCGTACGACTATACTCTGGAATTTCATATCCTTTTGTACGGTATACTTTACCCTTGTTTGTGAAGAATAAAATATGATCATGAGTAGACGTTGTTAATAGATGTTCAACAAAGTCATCATCATTCGTACCCATTCCTTGTACACCACGTCCCCCACGGTTCTGTGTTTTGTACGTAGAAGCCGGTAACCTCTTAATATAACCATTATGAGTAAGTGTAATTGCGATATTTTGTTCTGGGATTAAATCTTCATCCTCTATAGCTTCCATACCGCCAATTGTAATTTCCGTTCTTCTCTTATCATTAAAACGATCTTTTACTTCAGCTAATTCCTCGCGAATAATTTCAAGAACTTTTTCTTCGTCTGCTAAGATTGCTTTTAACTCCGCAATTATCTTCATTAAGTCTTGATATTCTTGTTCGATTTTTTCGCGCTCTAATCCGGTTAAACGTTGCAAACGCATATCTAAAATCGCTTGCGCTTGTTTCTCACTTAAGCCGAAACGTTCCATTAAACCTTGTTTTGCAATATCAGCTGTTTTTGAACTACGGATTAAAGTAATAACTTCATCAAGATGATCTAAAGCAATTCGTAATCCTTCTAAAATATGAGCACGCGCTTCTGCTTTCTCTAATTCATAAGCAGTACGTCTACGAATTACTACCTTTTGATGTTCTAAATAATAATATAGATTTTGTTTTAAATTCAGGACTTGTGGCTCTCCATTTACAAGAGACAACATATTAATACCGAAACTTGTTTGAAGTGCTGTATGTTTATATAGATTATTTAATAGTACATTGGCATTGGCATCACGACGTACTTCCATAACGATACGCATACCATTTCGGTCCGATTCATCACGTAAATCTGTAATACCTTCAATTTTCTTATCACGAACTAATTCTGCAATCTTTTCAATTAATCGCGCCTTATTAACTTGATAAGGTAGTTCTGTTACGATAATAGTTTGTTTACCATTTGCTCTTTCTTCAATTTCAACTTTAGCACGAAGTATAATAGAACCGCGACCTGTTTCGTAAGCTCTTCGAATTCCACTTCGCCCTAAGATTAAACCTGATGTTGGGAAGTCTGGTCCAGGAATATATTCCATTAATTCCGCGATAGTGATATCAGGGTTATGACTTAATGCCAACACACCATCAATTACTTCTCCAAGTTGATGCGGTGGAATGTTTGTTGCCATACCAACCGCAATACCCGTCGTACCATTGACTAATAAGTTAGGGAAACGCGCTGGTAATACAACTGGTTCTCTTTCAGAACCATCATAGTTATCTTGATAATCAATTGTATTCTTTGTAATATCGCGTATTAATTCCATAGAAATCTTAGACATTCTTGCTTCTGTATAACGCATTGCTGCCGCTGAATCTCCATCAACAGAACCGAAATTACCATGTCCATCAACAAGCATGTAACGTTGGCTAAAATCTTGCGCCATACGTACCATTGTTTCATAAACAGCTGAATCACCGTGCGGGTGATACTTACCAATTACTTCGCCGACAATACGCGCCGACTTCTTATATGCTTTATCAGCTGTAATTCCTAAATCATTCATCGCATATAAAACCCTACGATGAACCGGCTTTAATCCATCACGAACATCTGGTAATGCACGAGACACGATAACACTCATTGCGTAATCTAAAAATGAGGTACGCATTTCATGACTAATATTAATTTCTCGAATTCGTGCTTGTTGTTGATTGTCTGACATCAACGAGCACCTCCTCTTACATTTCCGTTACACATACATTGATTTATATGTAGAAGACAGGAATACTTAGATTCCTGTCATTACTCACTTAAATATCAAGGTTTTTCACGTATTTTGCATTTTCTTGGATAAAGTTACGACGCGGCTCTACTTTATCACCCATTAAAATTTCAAATGTTTCATCCGCTTCAATTGCATCTTGAAGGGAAACTTGAAGTAATGAACGTACTTCTGGGTCCATTGTCGTCTCCCACAGCTGAGTTGGATTCATTTCCCCTAGACCTTTATAACGCTGAATCCCAGGCTTAGGTTGAGCTGGTAATTCAGCTAGTATTTTTTCAAGTTCTTTATTGTTATAAGCATATTGAATTTTTTTACCTTGTTGTACTTTAAACAACGGTGGCTGTGCGATATATATATAACCACACTCAATGATTTGACGCATATAACGATAGAAGAACGTTAATAATAGGGTACGAATATGCGCACCATCAACATCGGCATCTGTCATAATAATAACTTTATGATATCGAGCTTTTTCAATATCAAAATCCCCACCAATATTTGTACCTATTGCTGTAATAATTGTACGAACTTCATCATTTGATAAAATCTTATCTAAACGTGCCTTTTCAACGTTAATAATTTTACCCTTCAGTGGTAAAATCGCTTGGAAATGACGATCGCGTCCTTGTTTTGCAGATCCGCCCGCAGAGTCACCCTCCACGATATAAATTTCGCTAATTGCTGGATCTTTAGAAGAACAATCAGCTAGCTTCCCTGGTAAACTTGAAACTTCTAGAGCACTCTTTCGGCGCGTTAGTTCACGCGCCTTTTTAGCCGCTACACGTGCACGCGCTGCCATAGTCCCTTTATCTATAATTTTACGTGCAACATTGGGATTTTCTAGTAAGAACTTTTCAAACGCCTCTGAGAATACAGACTCTGTAATCGTTCTCGCTTCACTATTTCCAAGTTTCGTCTTTGTTTGTCCTTCAAATTGTGGATTTGGATGCTTAATTGACACGATTGCTGTTAAACCTTCACGAACATCTTCACCAGTTAAATTACTATCCGCATCTTTTAAAATATTATTTTTACGACCATAATCGTTAATTACACGTGTTAGAGCAGTCTTAAAACCTACCTCATGTGTACCGCCTTCATACGTATGAATATTATTCGTAAATGAATAAATATGATTTGTATAGCCTTCGTTATATTGAAGAGCAACCTCAACTTGAATCCCATCTTTTGAACCGTCAACATATACAGGTTCTTCATGAATCGGTTGTTTTGAACGATTTAAATGTTCAACATATGATTTAATTCCACCTTCATAATGGAATTCTTTCTTTTGCTTATGTTCACGCTTATCTTCAATTGTTAATTTAATATTACGATTTAAAAACGCCAACTCACGCATACGAGTAGCTAATGTATCAAATTCGTATTCTGTCGTCTCTGTAAAAATTTCTGCATCTGGCTTAAAGCGTGTGATCGTTCCTGTACGATCAGTTTCACCTATTACTTTTAAATCCGCAGCCGGGATCCCACGTTCATACTTTTGATAGTGTATTTTTCCATCTCGATGTACAAATACCTCTAATTCTGTTGATAAAGCATTTACAACAGATGCACCTACTCCATGCAAACCACCGGAGACTTTATAACCGCCACCGCCAAATTTACCACCGGCATGGAGTACAGTCATAATAACTTCTACAGCAGGACGTCCCATTTTCTCTTGAATACCAACAGGGATACCACGACCATCATCTGTTACAACAATACTATTATCTTCTTCAATACTGACATTAATTTCATCACAATATCCCGCTAAAGCTTCGTCAATACTGTTATCAACTATTTCCCATACGAGGTGATGAAGACCTTTTCCACTTGTAGAACCGATATACATACCAGGACGCTTACGAACCGCTTCCAGCCCTTCTAACACCTGGATCTGACTTTCATCATATGCATTTTCCTGCATTTGCTTTTGTTCCATTGACACAAAGATCACCTACTTTTCCATTTAAACAGAAATTATTTCCTGTCTATTTCACAATCTACCGTGCCGTTCGTTACATGAATTGTTTTCGCTTCTTTCAATGTTTCGTGTTCAATTCCGTCGACACTCGTCGTTGTCACAAAGGTTTGTACTTTTCCTTGAATTGTATTTAGCAGATGCGATTGGCGATAATCATCTAATTCTGATAACACATCATCTAGTAAAAGGATTGGATATTCCTTAACCTCTGAGTATATCAATTCAATTTCAGCCAATTTCAGGGATAGTGCGGTTGTTCGTTGTTGTCCTTGTGAACCAAAGACTTGAACATTTTTACTATTAACGAAGAATTGTAAATCATCACGATGAGGACCGAGTAAAGTTGTACCACGGAAAATTTCACGTTGTTTCACAGATTGAAAACTTTCATAGTATACTTCTTTTATTTTCGACAAATCCATTGATTCTGATACATCTACACTTGGTTTATAAACGATTTCTAACTCCTCTAATCCCCTGCTAATTCCGCGATGAATTGGAGCAGCCCATTCTTGTAGTAAATGCAAAAATTCAAAACGTTTCCGCAAAATTTTTGCACCATGCTCAATAAGTTGAAGTGTAAATACATCCAACATCGTTTCCTCATTTTTACTATTCCCTTGCATCTTCTTAAGTAAATGATTTCGTTGCGTGAGTACCTTTTGGTATTGACTTAATTCATACAAATAGACTGGAGCTATTTGTCCAAGTTCCATATCCAAAAAGCGTCTTCGTACTTGAGGGCTTCCTTTTACAAGATTTAAATCTTCTGGGGCAAACATAACAACATTCATTTCACCAATATACTGGCTCAATTTTTGTTGTTCTAACTGATTTAACTTTGCCTTTTTACCTTTTTTTGAAATATTTAATTCTAAGGATAATGAGCTATTTCGCCTTTGTAATCTACCTTTTATATTACCATAATCCTCATCCCAACGAATGAGTTCACGATCGTTCGAAGTTCTATGGGATTTAGCCATCGCCAATACATAAATAGCTTCCATCAGATTCGTTTTCCCTTGCGCATTTTCACCAATAATTACATTGACTTTATCCTCAAAGGAAAGCTCCAAATGCTCATAATTGCGATAGTTTTTTAATTGTATTTCTGTAATAAACAAAGGGATCCCCCTTTATGCCTGAACTTGGAAAGTTCCGCTTCCCGGAATTTCAACAATATCATTTGCATATAACTTTCGGCCTCTTCTATTTTCAAGTTCTTGATTCACGTATACTTCATATTCTTGTAAGAACCATTTCACAGCGCCACCTGTATCAATTACATCAGCTAACTTTAAAAATTGTCCTAGTGTAATGTATTCTGTTGAAATCTTAATAAGTTTCATAAAATCGCTCACTTTCTGAAAGTGTTCATTCTTTCATTGTACTAAATAAACTAGCATTAGGAAAGTAATACCCTACAAATCAAATAAGGGTCACTAGTACCTTTACACTAGCAACCCTTAATCCTTACTTAGTAAGTACGGACTGGTAAAATTAATTGGATAATGGAATTATCATTTACTGTACGAATTAAGAACGGTCTCATCGCCCCAGTAAAACTAACTTTAATTTCTGTACTATCTAGAGCTTTTAATGCGTCCATCATATATTTTGCACTAAAAGATATTTTTAATTCTTCTCCATCTACATTTTCACATTGAACCTCTTCTACTACTTTTCCGATTTCTGGTGCATTTGAAGAGATCTCTAACATCTGTTGTTCTAATGTTGATAATTTAACAACGTTGTTACGACCATCTCTTGCTAATAGCGACGCACGATCAATCGCTTGTAAAAATTCTTTTGTATTTACAAAAATATCAGTTTTACTTTCAGCTGGAATTAAACGCGTTGTATCTGGATAATTTCCTTCTAATAATCTTGAGAAGAATAATAAATGTTTTGTACGGAATAATACTTGATACTCCGTAATAACGATATCTACCATTTCTTCAGACTCATCTAGAATTTTACTTAATTCATTTAGGCTTTTACCAGGAATAACAACATTTGATTGAAATTCCTCAGTAATATTATACCCTTCGATTTTCGCTTTACGAAGTGCTAGCCTATGACTATCTGTTGCAATGCAAGTTAGCTCGCTGTTATATACCTTCCAGTTTACACCTGTCAAGATCGGTCTTGTTTCAGAACTTGAAACTGCAAATACTGTTTGACGAATCATGTGCTTTAGTAAATCTGTTGGAATCTTAAATACATGATGTTCTTCGATTTGTGGTAATAACGGATATTCAGCAGCATCTAAACCATTTAAGTTGAACTCTGATTTCCCAGATTTTATTTTTGTCATAAAATGATTTTCCACAGAAATTTCGACAGTTTCTTTAGGTAATTTTTTTACGATCTCACTAAAATATTTTGCTTGTAAAATAATACTTCCTGATTGTTCAATTTCCACAATTTCTTTTCCAGCATCTTCGACTGGGATAAATGATTCGATAGAGATGTCTGCATCACTACCTGTTAAAGTAACTCCTTCTTCAGTTGCTACAACTTTAATCCCTGTAAGAATTGGAATTGTTGTACGAGAAGAAACTGCCTTCATTACATCTTGTACACTTCTTACAAGATAGTCTTTTTGTATTGTAAAACGCATAACGAAAAACCTCCGGTAAGTATAAGATTTTATTTATTTAATAAAGATAAAAAAGTAGTAGTAATAGTAATAGGGCTTGTGGATATGTGGATAACCCTGTTTAAAGATGTAAAAACAGTCTATCTACATGTGGATAGACTGTGCGTAAAATAAGCTAAGTTATTCACACTATTCAGCTACTACTATTTTAAAATATCCTTAACTTCTTCAACGTGTTTTTGTAATTGAGTATCCGTTTTTAATAGCTTCGAAATTTTTTCGTGAGCATGGATTACTGTTGTATGATCGCGGCCACCAAATTCTTCACCTATTTTTGGCAAAGATGAGTCCGTAAGTTCACGTGATAAATACATCGCAATTTGGCGAGGGAATGCAACGGATTTTGTCCGTTTTTTTGCTTTGAAATCTTCTAACTTTACTTGATAGACGCCCCCAACAGCCTTTTGAATATCAGAAATAGAAATAATTCTAGGTATAGAGTTTGGAATAATATTTTTAAGCGCTTCAGCCGCTAAATCAGCATTCATATCTTTATTAATTAAAGATGAATAAGCTACAACTCGAATAAGTGCACCCTCTAGTTCACGAATATTTGAATCGATTTGATTTGCAATATAAAGCATAACTTCATTTGGTATATCAAGACCTTCTGCTTTCGCTTTTTTACGTAAAATTGCGATTCTAGTTTCTAAATCTGGTGGCGTAATGTCCGTAATTAACCCCCATTCAAAGCGAGAACGAAGGCGATCTTCTAAAGTTGGGATTTCTTTTGGTGGTCTATCGCTTGAAATCACAATTTGTTTACTTTCTTCATGTAACGCATTAAATGTATGGAAAAACTCTTCCTGTGTTTGTTCTTTTCCAGCAAGAAATTGAATATCATCTATCAATAAGACATCTACATTACGATATTTATTACGAAAATCGACAGCTTTATTATCACGAATTGAGTTAATAAATTCATTTGTAAATTTTTCAGATGATAAATATACAACTTTTGCATTCGGGTTGTGTTCAATTACATAATGCCCAATTGCGTGCATTAAATGTGTTTTTCCAAGTCCAACGCCCCCGTAAATAAAGAGCGGATTATAGGCTTTAGCTGGTGCCTCAGCTACAGCTAAAGAAGCAGCATGTGCAAATCGATTACCAGAGCCAATAACAAATGTATCAAATGTATATTTTGGGTTTAACATACTCTGTGGTAAGTGATTAGACTCATCATGTGCGTGTTTTTGCTTAACAGAAGGGAGATCTATATCCTCTTCTGCCTGACTTTGGGGAATGATAAAACGAATAGCTAGTTTTGCCCCTGTTAAATCATAAAGTGTTTCGGAGATTAGTTCCGAATAATGAGATTCTAGCCAGTCACGAGCGAATTCATTTGGAGCTGTAATAGTTAATACATCTTTTTTTAAGTTATGAGCAGTTGTTGACTTTAACCAGGTTTCATAACTTGGCTTGCTTACCTTTTTTTCTAATTCTTTTAAGGCACTATTCCATAAATCAGAGATATTTTCCAA